>DATFUK010000282.1:0-13661 GCA_035260865.1 Candidatus Methylomirabilota bacterium
CGTGTAGAACGCGGTGTTCCAGAGGCTCACGTGGAAGCGATCGTCCTCGAGGAGCCGCGCGTAGTTGGCGAGGCCGATCCACTGCTCGCTCGCGCGGCCGAGCCGCGCGTTGGTGAAGGACAGGCGCAACCCTTCCAACAGCGGGTAGAGGCGGTAGATCGCGAAGAGCAGGAGGCCCGGCGCCAGGAAGCCGTACGCGATGCGCGTCTGACGCGACACGCCTAGTCGACTCGGAGGGGGGCTCAGCCCCCCTTCCGAACCTCCCCCCGAAGACAAGTTGCGCGGGCGAAGCCCGCGCTCGGAGCGGCCGTGCCGGACCGGCGCCACGTCATCCGCTGGTACCGGGGCAGACGCCTAGTCCGGCAGCGCGTTGATCTGGCGCGCCAGATCCTCCATCGCGGCCTTGGCCGGCTTCTGCCCGGTGTAGATCGCCTCGATCACCGGACGGGTGACGTTCTCGGCCGCCACCCACTTGGGGGTGGGCTGCCCGACCTGCCAGTTCGGCGCCTGGCCGAGCAGCGCCTTCAGTACCGGGTCGCCCGTGATGCGCGGGTCCGCGTGGCTCTTGCGGCTGGCCGAGACCTGCCCGGCCTTGAGCGTCCACTCGGCCACGTTGTCGGTGATCCAGCGCACGTGCGCCCACGCCGCGTCGCGCCGGGCGCGGTCGGCGGCTCCCTTCGGCTTCGGGAAGGTGTACTGGTGCGGCATCGCCCAGACGACCGGCTGCTTGAAGAGGCGCGGGACCGGCACCGCCACGAACTCCACCTTGGCCTCGCGCAGGCCGGCGAAGTTCCAGGAGCCGGCGATCCACATGCCGAGGCGGCCGGCGATGAAGGCGTCGCGGCAGTTGGTGTTGGCGGGCGGGGCGACCTTGTGCTGGTTCGGCAGCGCTTCCCAGAACTCGGCGACCTCCAGCGCGGCGGGGTCGGTGACCCCGGCGCGCTTGAGATCGGGCGCGTAGATGTTGGCCCCGTTCTGCCAGAGCAGGTTGTGGAAGCCCCAGGTGTAGCGGCCGGGGTTCACGGTGCCGATGGCGAAGCCGAAGGTCTCGGCCTTGGTGATCTTCTTGGCCATCGTGACGAGCTCGTCGCGGCTACCCGGCACGCGCGGGCGGCCGTCGGACCCGACCAGTCCCGCGTCCTTCATCACCTTCACGTTGAGGTACATGATGTGCTGCGGCACGTCGAGCGGGAGCGAGTACCGCTTGCCCTGGAACGTCCCGCCCCGCCACGTGGCGGGGAGATAGTCCTCGCCGCGGAAGCCCTTGCCGGTGGCGGTGGCGTCGTCGATGACCTCGAGCACGCCGTCGCTCGCGAAGTGGGGGACCTCCACGGTGTGGATCAGGCACAGATCGGGCCCCTCGCCCGCGGGCACCGCGACCTGGAGCTTGGCGTAGAGCTCGGCCCACGGCAGCCGCTGCTGCTCGATGCGGATGCCGGTCTCGCGGGTGAAGCGGTCGATGAGCTCGTCCATCACCTTGCCGTCGGCGCCGGTGAGGCCGTTCCAGTAGGTGATGGTGGCCTTCGGCTGCGCGGCGGCGCGACCGGCCCACGCGGCCACCCCGACGCTCGCGGCGCTCGCAACGAAGGCCCGACGGCTGACGCGCTTCCGGTCGACGACGTGGTCGGACATGTCCATGGGATTCCTCCGCGCGCCACTCTAGGCGGCGGGCGGCGCGGTGTCAATTGACAGTCCGGGCGGCTCTTCCTAGACTCTGCCGATGACCACGCGCATCGGGATCGACCTGCGACGACGGCTCGGCACGGTGGACCGCCGCATCTTCGGTCAGTTCATCGAGCACCTCGGCCGCTGCATCTACGGTGGTATCTACGAGGAGGGCTCGCCGCTCTCCGACGCGCGCGGGTTCCGCCGCGACGTGCTGGAGGCGGCCCGGCCGCTCGCGTTCCCGATCCTCCGCTGGCCCGGCGGCAACTTCGTGAGCGGCTACCACTGGCTCGACGGGGTGGGGCCGAAGGACGAGCGGCCGCGCCGGACCGACCTGGCCTGGTACGCGGAGGAGTCGAACCGCTTCGGCACCAACGAGTTCATCGAGTACTGCCGCGAGATCGGCACCGAGCCGTTCATCTGCGTGAACATGGGCTCGGGCACCATGGACGAGGCGCAGGCGTGGGTGGAGTATTGCAACGGGACCGGGAACACCTCGTGGGCGAACCTGCGCCGGGGGCACGGCTACCCGGAGCCCCACCGGGTCCGCTACTGGGGCCTCGGCAACGAGATGTACGGGGGCTGGCAGATCGGCAACCTGGAGGCGCGCGACTACGTCAAGCGCGCCCGCGCGTTCGCGATGGTCATGAAGCGCACCGATCCGACCATCGAGCTGGTCGGCTGCGGCCAGAACGGCTGGAGCGAGTGGGACGAGGTGGTGCTGGGCGGCCTCGCCGAGTTCGTGGACTTCCACTCGATCCACCTCTACACCGGCAGCTCCGACCACTACACCACCGTGATGCAGTCCCACCAGGCGGAGCGAGCGGTGCGGATCTGCGCGGCCCTCATCGAACGGGTGCGCCACCAGCAGCGGATCGGGCACCCCATCCACATCGCGTTCGACGAATGGAACGTGTGGTACCGCACGCGGAGCCACGCGGACCGGGTGGGCGGGGTGGAGGAGCGCTATACCCTCACCGATGCTCTCGCGGTGGCCTCCTATCTCAACGGCTTCATCCGCCAGTGCCGGGCGGTGCGCATGGCCAACTTCGCCCAGCTCGTGAACGCGATCGCCCCGATCTTCACCAGCCGGCAGGGGCTCTTCCTGCAGACGATCTACCACCCGCTCCGGCTCTACGCCGAGCACACCCTGGCCGAAGGGCTCGACGTGCACGTGGACGGGGAGCGCTACACCCTCGACCCGTCCCAGGAGACGGACGCGGGCGGGGGCCGGGTGCACCACGTGTCGGACCTCGGCCCGTTCCTGCTGATCGACGCGGCCGCGAGCGCCGACGCGGCGGGCCGGGAGATCTCGGTCGCGCTCGTCAATCGCGACCGCGACCGGGATCTCACCGCGACGGTGGAAGTGACCGGCGCCGACGTGGCCGGGCCGGTGCGGGTCTGGGAGGTGAACGGGCCCGAGGCGGGGGCGATGAACTCGTTCGAGCAGCCGCGCCGCGTGGACGTGCGGGAGAGCCGGGCCACCGCCCGGAGCGGCGGGCTCGACCATGTCTGCCCCGCACACTCCATCACGATCCTGCGATTCGCGGCGCGCTGACCCTCAGCCCTCGGCCGCGACAGTCTTGAAGGCGCGTTCCGCCGCCTCCAGCGTGCGGGCCACGTCCTCCTCGGTGTGGGCCGCCGACACGAACCAGTTGTGAGTCGGGTGGGCGTAGGCCCCGCCCGCGGTCACGAGGGAGCACCAGCGGCGCGTGCGCCGGCGCTCCGGATCGTCGGCGAAGCGAATCACCGGCATGGCGGGCTGGCCGACCGGCATCAGCGGGACACCGTGGCGCCGCGCCTGCTCGGTCAGGCCGTCGCTCAGCAGCGCGCCGATCCGCTGGATGCGCGCGATGGCGTCCGTCCGGGCCAGGACCTCGAGGGTGGCCAGGGCCGCCGCGAACGAGCCGCTCGCGAAGAAGAACGAGCCGGTGAAGTAGATCCGCTCGGCGGCCGCGCGGAGGGCCTCGCGCGCGAGCCCGGCGGAGAGCGCGTGGCCGTTGGCGATCGCCTTCGAGTAGCAGATGAGATCGGGCGCGGCCCCGAAGTGCTCGCAGGAGCCGCCGAGGTTGAAGCGGAAGCCCGCGCGCACGTCGTCCATCGCGAACAGCGCGCCGTGGGCGTTGCAGAGCGCACGGAGTCCCGCGAAGAAGCCGGGCGCGGGGGCCGCGCCGGTCAGGTGGTCGAACGGCGCGGTCATGACCACCGCGATCTCGCCCGGGTGCGCGGCGAAGAGGGCGCCCAGCTCGTCGAGGTCGTTCCACGCGAACTCGAGCAGGTCGTCGCGGTAGTGCGTGGGCACGCCGGGTAGGTGGGGCAGGGCCCACGGCCGGGCCGCGTGATAGGCGCCCCTCACGCGGGCGATCCGCGGCCGGCCGGTGTGCGCGCGCGCCACGTCCACCGCCCAGCTGGTCGCGTCGGCGCCGTTCTTGCCGAACACCGCGAAGTCGGCGCGCGGGGTGAGGGCCACGAGCCGCTCCGCCAGCTCCACCATGCGGGGACCCGGCAGGGGGAGGCAGTCGCCGCCCGCGAGCTGCTCGGCCACCGCGGCTTCGACGGCGGGATGGCCGTAGCCGAGAATCATCGGCCCGTAGGCGCACATCCAGTCCACGTACTCGTTGCCGTCCACGTCCCAGACGCGGGAGCGGTCGGCGCGGGCCAGGAAGCGGGGGTGACCGTCGCCGAGGGCGGCCCCGTTCTGGTGGCCGTAGATCCCACCCGGCATGACCCGGCGGGCGCGCTCCCAGAGCGCGTGGCTCGCGGCGAGGCGCGCGGGCGGCTTGTCCATGGCGCGGGCATGATAGCACCCGCGCGCCGGAAGAGCCGGGCCCGGGGGCGCTAGCGCTGGAGGCCCAGGGCCGTCAGGGTCGCCGGATCGGCCCGGCCGGTGACGTTGAGCCCCTGGCGCCGCTGGAACGACCGCAGAGCTTCCGCGGTATGCGCGTTCATGACCGCGTCGGTGGGGCCCGCGGGATAACCCCGCTCTTGGAGCGCGGCGCGGACGGCCCGCAGGCGGTCCTCGTAGCGGCTCACGAGGGCGCCGGGCTGGCGCTCGCGCTGATACTCCGCCCGACGAATCAGGTCGCGCTCCCAGCGGCCGGTCAATGACAACCCCAGCTCGATGACCCCGTACACCGTGAGCACCGCGACTGCGGCCACGAGCGGGAAGAAGACCGCCGGACGTGTGATGTCCCTGCGCAGCCACCCGATCAGCCGCTCGATCATGCGCGACGCAAGTGCAACCGTTGTGCCGCCACCGAAAGCGCGAAATCCCAGGAAATCCAGACCGCGCACGGCCGGGTGAGCTTCCCGACCGAAGAAACTACACGGACGGAATTACCGGGAGCGGGGCGGTTACAGGTTGGGCAGGACGGTGGACGCGAAGAGCCAGGTGCCCTCGGGCCGGGGCACGTCGGCGAAGTTCACGGTCAGGCGCCGGGCGCCCTGCTTGATGATGCCCAGCATGGTCTCGGTCACCTGGGCGGGGGTGCCGACGATCTGGATGTCGTTGAGCGAGCGGATCCGGGGCGACTGCTTCAGGCGCTCGACCTCGCGGTCGTTCTCCGCGATCAGGATGCCGACGCGGACCACCTGCTCGATCGTGTCGTAGTCGCGGCCCACGTCGCGGCAGTGGGCCTTGAGTACCTCCTGCTTGTGCGCGTAGGCCTCCGGGCCCTTCCACACGTAGTTCCACCAGTCGGCGTGGCGGGCCACGACCCGCAGCAGGTACTTCTCGCCGGAGCCGCCCACCATCACCGGCGGCACCGGGTCCGGACGCGGCTCGCAGTAGGCGCCCGAGATCCGATAGTGCTCGCCCTGGTACTCGGCCGGCGCCCCCGTCCACATGCGCCGGATCAGCTCGATGGCCTCCGCGAGCTGGGCGATGCGCACCTTGGCGGGCGGGTAGGGGAAGCCGTAGGTCCGGTACTCCTCCTCGTTCCAGCCCGCGCCGATGCCCAGGATGACCCGCCCGCCCGAGAGCGCCTGCGCGGTCGCGGCCATCTTGGCCAGGTGGGCCGGGTTGCGGAAGCTGTTGCAGAGCACCTCGTGCCCGCAGTGCTTGTCGGGATAGCGGGCCAGCGCCCAGGTGAGCAGCGTCCAGCCCTCCGCGACCTTGTTGGCGCCGTACTGCAGGTGGTCCGGCATCCACAGGATGTCGAAGGGGGCGGCGGTCTGGTCGAAGTAGGGGAAGGTGTCCTCGACCAGGCGCGACCAAATATTGAGCCCCACCGGAACCGCCATGGTGGGCGGGCCCTAGCCGCGGAACTGGCGCCGGTCGCCCGCGCGAAGCCAGAGCCGCACGAGGTGCCGCCGCTCCTCGGCGGTCAGGGCGTCCTGGTACGGGGTGCGCCCGTGCACGATCACGCGGTTGTTCAGCACCTGGATCTGCCCGCGCTCGACCCAGAGGTCGAGGCGATGGGCCGGGTCGCTCAGGAACGTGTCCATCAGGCGCACCGCCCGAGCGCCGTCCGCGTCCAGCGTGCGGCCGGTCTTCTCGTAGCCGCGCACGATGTGTCGGGCGTTGAAGCGCGTGCGCAGGTGTCCGTCCCACGCGAAGACGGGACGGAAGTTGGTCGCGGCCGCGTCGGCCGCCTGGTACTCCTGGTGATCGCGGTAGAAGACCTCGTAGAGCCGGCGCAGCAGCGCGGGGTGCTCGGTCAGGAAGTAGTTGTGGGCGGCCGCCGCGCTCGACACGATGCTCATGCCGCCGGCCCGCGCGGGCCGCAGGCAGAAGAGGCTCACATAGCTTGGCGGCGCCTCGCCCATGCTGCTGTCGGTGTGCATCTCGAGCCCTTCCGGAGTCAGGGCGGCGCGCGTGTCCTGGGTGTACTCCTGCCCGTCGTGGCGCACGTCGTAGATGACGGTGCCCTTCCACTCCTGCGCCACCGGCGGCTCGAGGAAGCTCATCATGAGCCAGTACAGCGCGATCGCCTCGTCCCGGCTCATGGTGTCGACCGGGAGCCGATCCAGCATCACGAAGCCCGGGCCCTCGTCGAGTCGGCGGTGCACCTCGCGCATCCAGCGGGCGGTGGCCGCGAGCGGGAAGTGCTCGGGCAGGAGCAGGAGGGTCGGCACCGGGGCCCGGCGCAGCTCAGCCAGCGCGTCCAGGAGCTCGCCCAGCACCGCGGCGGGGATCGGGACCAGGTAGCGCTCGGCGGCCAGGGTCGGGCCGTGCCAGGCCGCGGGCTCCGGCACCACGGTGGAGAGCATGGCGGACGCTTCGGTGGTCTTCACGGGGCCGTATTCTAGCAGCCCGGGCTGCCGATCGACCTCGCCACTTTCTCTCCCATCCGGGTGGGAAATTGTGAGGGTTCTCGGCGGATGTGATAGAGAATCCTCGGCATGGCCGGTGGGACTCCGGTGCTCCGCTCGATCCGCATGGCCGCGCTCCTGTCCGGGGCGCTGTTCCTGCTCGGTCCGCCCACGCACGCGCACGGGGAGGCCTTCCTCGACGCGTTCATGGGGAAGAGCTTCACGCAGGACAGCGATCTCCGGATCAAGCAGTCGCGGCTCGGCAACGACTACACCTTCGAGGGCGTGTCGTTCCGGGACGACTCGTTCACGGGCCCGCCGTACTACGGGCTGCGCGCGGGGTACTTCTTCGAGCGGTACCCGTGGCTCGGGCTCGGGGTCGAGTTCTTCCACATGAAGATCACCGCCGAGACCTCGGACGTCCGCCCGGTCGAGGGCACGCGGAACGGGGTGGCGCTGTCCGGCGTGGCCAGGGTCAACTCGCTCGTGCAGCGGTTCGCGGTGACCCACGGGGTCAACTACCTCACGCTCGACGCGCTGCTCCGCTACCCGCTCCTGCAGAGCCCCGAGCGGTTCCCGAAGGGGCGGCTCCAGCTCTACACGGGCGTGGGGCTCGGACCGGTGATCGGGCACCCGGAGACGCGGGT
This sequence comes from Candidatus Methylomirabilota bacterium, assembly GCA_035260865.1. GTDB lineage: Bacteria > Methylomirabilota > Methylomirabilia > Rokubacteriales > CSP1-6 > CAMLFJ01. The sequence goes on from DATFUK010000282.1 coordinate 7,566, forward strand.
CGAGAACGTCCGGTCCGAGCCGGGCTACGAGCTCGCGGGGCTGGGCGTCCAGGGGTTCGTCGGCGCGCGCTTCCTGATCCTGAAGTACCTGGGCGTCTTCACCGAGTACAAGTTCAGCCACTCGGCCCTCGAGGTCGCGGCGCCCTCGGGAACGGGCCGCGTGCAGGAGAACACCCACCACATCGTGGGCGGGATCACGATCCACTTCGGGTCGTTCTAGCCCGCTCCCGCCGCGTTCCGCAGGGCGGCCCAGACCCGCGCGGGCGACATCGGCAGATCCAGCTCGCGCACGCCTCGGCTCGCCAGCGCGTCGAGCACCGCGTTGACCGCGGACGGCAGCGCGCCCGCCACGCCCGATTCTCCCGCGCCCTTCACCCCGAGCGGGTTGGTGGTGCAGGGGACCGCGTGGTGGCCGACGCGCAGCGCGGGCAGGTCGTCGGCGCGCGGCAGCATGTAGTCCATGAACGAGGCGGTGAGGAGCTGACCGTGCTCGTCGTAGATCACGTGCTCGCCCAGCACCTGGCCCAGGCCCTGCGCGATGCCGCCGTGGATCTGGCCCTCGACGATCGTCTCGTGCACGACGTGCCCCACGTCATCAACCGCCGCGTAGCCCACCACCGCCACCGCGCCGGTCTCCGGGTCGACCTCGACCTCGGTGACGTGGCAGCCGTTGGGGAAGCTCATCTGGGGCGAGACGAACTTGGCGCGGCTGTCGAGGCCGCCCTGCAGGTCGGGATCGAGACCGGGTAGCGCGCGGGCGCGGACGGCCAGGTCGAGCAGCCCGATCACGCGATCGGTGCCCTTCACCCGGAAGGCGCCGGCCGCGAACTCCACGTCCGGGTGGGCTGCCTCGAAGTAATGCGCCGCTATGCGGCGCCCGTTCTCGATGGAGGTGTCGCAGGCCATCGCGGCGGCACTGCCCGCCATCATCATGGAGCGCGAGGCCACGCTGGGCGTGCCGGCCGGCACCAGGTCGCTGTCGCCCTGCACGAGTCGCACCGCGCTCGGATCGATGCCGAGGCGGGCCGCGATCAGGAACGGAAAGGTCGAGAGGTGACCCTGGCCCATGGGCTGGGCGCCGGTGTGCAGCGCCACCGTCCCGTCCTCGCGGAAGCGCAGGTCCACCACCTCGTCGAGGATCCCGCCCGCCACCTCCAGGAAGCAGCAGAGGCCGATGCCGCGGAGGCGTCCCGCCTTCTCCGAGGCGGCGCGCCGCCCCGGGAACCCGCTCCAGTCGCCGAGGGCCAGCGCCTCGTCCATGATCGCCTCGAACTCGCCGCTGTCGTAGACGGGGCCGTTCGGAGTGCGATAGGGCATGGCGGCGGCCGGGATCAGGTTGCGGCGGCGCAGCTCCACGCGGTCCAGGCCGGTGGCCGCGGCCGCGCGATCGATCAGGCGCTCGAGGAGGTAGAGCGCCTCCGGCCGCCCCGCGCCGCGGTAGGGCCCGAGCGGCGCCGCGTTGGTGAACGCGAGTGTGACGTCGATGGCGATCGCCGGGATGCGGTACACGCTCGACAGGCAGTTCTTGGTGTTGTTGGTGCCGAACACCGCGGCGAAGGAGGAGACGTACGCGCCGATGCCGACCCTCGTGCGCACGCGCAGGGCCAGGAAGTGGCCGGCCGCGTCGAGGGCCAGCTCCGCTTCGAGCATGCCGTCGCGGCCGTGGGTGTCGGCGAGGAAGCTCTCGACGCGGGTCGCGCGCCACTTGACGGGCCGGCCCACCCGCCGCGCCGCGAAGAGCAGCGCCGCGTACTCCGGGTAGGCCTGCACCTTCATGCCGAAGCCGCCGCCCACGTCCGGGGTGATCACGCGGAGCTGCGGCGGGGGGATCTTGAACACACCCTCGGCCAGGAGCCGGCGCACCACCGCGACCCCCTGGGTGGAGGCGGTGAGGGTGTAGCGCTGGGTGGCCTCGTCCCACTGGCCGATCGCCGCGCGCGGCTCGAGCGCGGACGGGGCGAGACGCGTGTCGTGCAGGACCACGCGGGCCACGTGCGCGGCCCCGCGCATCGCCGCGTCCACCGCGGCGGTGTCCCCGTCGGTCCAGTCGAAGGCGACGTTGGATGCAACGCCGGGGCCGGCCGCCTCGGGCCAGATGGGATGCGCGCCGGCGGCGAGCGCGCGGTCCACGTCGGCGGCCGCGGGCAGCGGGTCGACGTCGAGGCTGACGAGGGCGGCGGCGTCGGCGGCCTGGACCGGGGTCTCGGCCACCACGATGGCGATCGATTCGCCCACGTAGCGCACGCGGTCCACCGCGAGCGGGGGAATCGGGGCCGCCGCGAGAGGCTTGCCGCCGCGACCCGGGAACGAGGCGGCGGGCGGGATCGCGCCCAGTCCCACCGCGACCGCGTCCCGCCCGGTGAGCACCGCGAGCACCCCGGGCAGAGCGAGCGCCCGGGTCGTGTCCACCGCGCGGATGATGCCGTGGGCCACGGTGGAGCGGGCGAAGGCGGCGTGGGCCTGGCCGGGCACGTCCACGTCGTCGGTGAAGCGCCCGCGGCCGGTGAGGAGGGGACCGTCCTCGCTGCGCCGCCCGCCGGCGGCGGTGCCGAAGCGCAGCGAGGACCCGGGGCCGGTCAATTCCGGCCAGTCAATTCCTGAAGGAGGAGTCCGTGCGATCCAGCCGGCGCAGGAGCCCCGGCCACACGAGCCGGCCCTGGCCGCCGTTGCGCCGCTGGTTCGCGACCGCGTTGGCGTAGCCCTTGTCCATGACTTCCTTGGGCACCGAGATCAGCTCCCCGCCGCCCGACTGGGCGCGCACCTGGATCTGGCAGGAGGCCTCGAGGTAGTACATGTTCACGAACGCGTCCGCCACCGTCTCGCCCACCGTGAGCAGGCCGTGGTTGCGGAGGATCAGGCAGCGGTTGTCGCCCAGGTCCGCCACCAGGCGCGGCTTCTCGTCCGCGTCGAGGGCGGGGCCCTCGAAGTCGTGATAGCCCACGCTGTTGAGCACGAAGAGCGAGTGCTGCGAGATCGGGAGCAGCCCGGCTCGCTGGGTGGCGACCGCGACCCCGTTGGCGGTGTGGGTGTGGAGCACGCACTTGGCGTCGTGGCGAGCGCCGTGGATCGCGCTGTGGATGATGAAGCCGGCCGCGTTCACGTTGAACGGCGAGTTATCGACCTTGTTGCCCTCCTGGTCGATCTTGACCAGGCTGGACGCGGTGATCTCGTCGAAGAAGAGGCCGTAGGGGTTGATCAGGAACTGGTCCTGGGTGCCGGGCACCCGGGCCGAGATGTGGGTGAAGACCAGGTCCTCCCAGCCGTAGCGCGACACCAGCCGGTAGGCGGCGGCCAGGTCGACCCGGACCGCCCACTCCTCGTCCGATACCTTTCCCTTGAGCGACGGAATCTCGAGCGCGGTGGAGGTCATGGGATCCTTTCGCTCAGCGGAGGTTGTAGAGCTTGACCACGTTGTCGTAGGTGATCTTCTTCTGCACGCGCTCGGGCAGGTTGCCGAGGTTCTTCTCGAGGTGCCGGCGCGAGTCGGGCCACACGCAGTCCGGGTGCGGATAGTCCGCGCCCCAGATGATGTTGTCCTCGCCCACCAGGGGGATGATCGGCTCGAGGAACTGGTCCTGCTGGTAGGTCACGTAGCCCTGGCGCTTGAAGTAGTCGCTCGGCTTCATCGAGAAGCCGAGGCCCCGGGCGCGGTCCTCGTATTCGGTGTCGAAGCGGTCGAAGACGTAGGGCAGCCAGGTGACGCCCGACTCGCCCAGCACGAACTTGAAGTCGGGGTACTTCTCGCAGGCCCCGGAGGTGATGATCGAGACGAGCACCTCCATGGTGTCGAGCTGGAAGAGCGAGGAGCGCACCAGCCGCCACTGCAGCATGTACTGCTGCTCCAGGGCGGGCGAGTCGGGCGCACGCACCGCCTTGAACCCGGTCGAGTGGAACGCGATCGGGAAGTGGCACTCGGCGGCCGCCTCCCAGAGCGGATACCAGTCGTGCTGGTAGAGGGGGATGCTCATGGACTTGAAGCCGAGGTCGCCGCCCTTGAGGCCCATCTTGGCGCAGCGGCGGACCTCCGCGGCGGCCGCCTGGGGATCGTGGTTGGGCACGATCGCCAGCGGGTAGATCCGGTTGGGGTCCGACTTCTTCGCGAAGTCGGCGGCCCAGTCGTTGTAGATCGCATTGGCCCAGCCGCGGCGCTCGCCGCTCGCGATCATGTCGTTGATCATCAGGCAGCCGTAGACGACCTCGGCGTCGAGCCCGTCACGGTCCAGGTCGGCGAGCCGCAGCTCGGGGGTGGTGGGCCGGGGCTTGGCCCCCGCGCGGTGGTCCCACTCGAACCCGCACGAGGCCATCTCGTCGATCCGGGCGAAGGTGCCGGGGGTCCGCTTGAGGAAGCCGGGGCCCACGCCGTTCCACATCCCCTTGTCCTGCGCCTCCACGAACCAGTGGCAGCCGTCCTCCAGCTCCTCCACGCGCGGGACCAGCAGCTTCCACTTGGCAGGCGCCTGGCTGGACCAGAGGTCGGGCGGGCAATAGGTGAGGTCGATGTGGTTGTCGCCGGAGATGAGCCGCTCTAGCATGACGCCCTCCTTGGCCGGGTGGGGGAGCTGTCGACGCTGCGATCCTACTCCCTGAGGCCGCGTGAGGACAAGCGTCCTGGCCGGGCAGGCCCGGGTGGCCCTCCTAGACGTCGACCGCGACCTCGATCGGGCCCCGGTCCGTGAAGCTCAGGACCACCGGAGGAACGCGCAGGTCCTCCTCGTCGTACCGCTCCCGAAGGGCCGGCCAGTCGGCATCCGGCGCGGCGGTGAGCGCGGCGACCGCGTCGAGCCGCGTCGCGGTCTGCTCCGGGATCGGCGCGCCGGGCGCGAGCCCACGCGGGAGCCCCCAGACATCCCACGCGAGCATCTCGCGCTTGTTGAGGGCGGCCAGATCGCGGACCACGCTGCTGGCCAGGAATCGCGCGCCGGTGATGCCGATCGCGGAGACCCCGCAGGTGTCCGGATCGACCGCGCCGCGCCGCGCGCGTCCCCATGCCTCGCCGGCGACCAGGAAGGCGTCGCGGGGCACGTCGGCCGGATCGAAGCCGACCCCGAAGTGGGCCCGCACCCGATCGCTCAGCTCGGGATCGAGCAAGCGCCAGCGATCGTCCGCGTGGTACTCGCAGACCCAGTGGTCTTCGTGGAACCCGGGTGTGAAGTACGCGGCGAAGCCGCCGCGAAGCCGCGCGGGGATCCCGTGATGTCGAAGCGCGCTGCACGCGAGCAGCGCGTAGTCGCGACAGATGCCGATGAAGCGGCGGTCGAGCGGGCGGGCCGCGTCGAGCGGCGCCGCGTCGCGGGCGAGGATCCGATCGAGCATGCGCGACACCGCCCGGCACTCGACGTCGTCGGCGCTCTCCGGAGGCGGAGTGACCGCGAGCGGCTGGACGAACAGCCGATGGAGAATGAGCCCGGACACCGCCGCGACGAGGTGCCGCGGGTCGCGGGGCAAGGCCTCGAGGAGCGGCGTCCGCTCCCCCGCGTCCGACATCCGGCTCTGCGTGGTGTAGAAGGCGCGCTCGGCCGGGGTCATGGACGGGACGCGGCGCCACCGCGGGAGAGCAGGTTGAAGTAGGCCTTGTCGCGCCGCTTCGCCACCAGATCGAGCGGGCTCTTGCCGTCCTTGCTCCGGATCGTCGGGTCGGCGCGGTGGCGCATCAGCATCTCGACGTGCTTCGGTGGGCTGTTCTTCCTGAGCACCAGGTGCAGCGCGGTCACGCCCTTGCTGTTCTGGAAGTTCACGTTCGCCCCGTGGCGCAGCAGCCGCTCGGCGGCGGCGAAGCGGCTCCACGTGATCGCGCTCAGGAACGGTGTCTCGTCCTCGGTGACCGGATCGAGCCTCGCCCCGCTCCGCACCAGGAGGTCGATGGCCTCCACGTTGTCGGCGAACCCGGCCGCCCAGAGGCAGTTCTCCGGCGTCGAGCCCTGTTTCAGGAGGAATCGGGCGAGGGGGAGGTTCCGGCCGCGCGAGATCGCGTACCAGAGCGGGGTCGCCTGGAAGACCCCTTCCGCGAAGGCGGGCGCGTTGACGTCGAGGCCCGCGTCGAGGAGACGGCGGGCCAGGGCGAGTGATCGGGCGCTCGTCTTCGAGTCGGCGGGGAGG
>DATFUK010000283.1:0-12174 GCA_035260865.1 Candidatus Methylomirabilota bacterium
GGAATTCCGACGAGTGAATTGGCCCAGCCGTAACGACGTGGCGGCGTCCACCATGGTGGTGCTGGTGGTGGTGTTCGTCCTCGCGATGTATCTGGGTGCGGTCGACGTGGGCCTGTCGCGGCTGGTGGAGGTCATCCTGAAATGAGCGAGACGGGTACCACGGCGAAGCAGTGGTTCGTGGTGCACACCTACTCGGGGTTCGAGAACAAGGTGGCGTCCGGAATCGAGTCTCGCGCCAAGATCTTCGGGCTGCAGGACATGATCGGACGCGTGATCGTGCCGACCGAGAAGGTGCGGGAGATCCGCAAGAGCAAGAAGATCGAGACCGAGCAGAAGTTCTTCCCGGGCTACCTCTTGGTGGAGATGGAGCTCACGGACGACACGTGGCATCTCGTCCGCTCCACCCCCAAGGTCACCGGGTTCGTGGGCTCGGGCAACAAGCCGGTGGCGCTGCCCGCGGAAGAGGTCGAGGGCATCCTGCGGCAGATGGAGGAGGGCGCCGAGAAGCCCAAGCTCAAGTCCACCTTCCAGAAGGGGGACAAGGTGCGGGTGATCGAGGGGCCCTTCGTGAACTTCCAGGGTGCGATCGACGATCTGAATCCGGAACGCGGCAAGCTCAAGGTCATGGTGGCCATCTTCGGGCGGCTCACGCCCGTCGAGCTCGAGTACTACCAGGTGGAGAGGCTCTAGGCATGGCGAAGAAGGTCCAGGCGATGGTGAAGCTGCAGATCACGGCCGGGAAGGCCAACCCGTCGCCGCCGGTGGGCCCCGCCCTCGGCCAGCACGGGGTCAACATCATGGAGTTCTGCAAGGGCTTCAACGCCCAGACGAACTCCCAGGAAGGCCTCATCCTGCCGGTGGTCGTCACGATCTACCAGGACCGCTCGTTCACCTTCGTGATCAAGACGCCGCCCGCCGCGGTCCTGCTCAAGCGCGCGGCCGGCATCGCGAAGGCCTCCGCGGTCCCGCACAAGGACAAGATCGGCAAGGTGACCCGCGCGCAGGTACGCGAGATCGCCCAGACCAAGCTGGTCGACCTGAACACGGATTCCATCGAGGCCGCGATGCGCACGGTCGAAGGCACCGCCCGCAGCATGGGCATAGAGGTCATCTGATGGCTACCGCGACGAAGAAGCTGAAGGCGGCCGAGTCGATCTACGACCGCGAGAAGGACTACTCGGTCGAGGAGGCGTTCGGCATCCTCAAGAAGCTGCCCAGCGCCAAGTTCGACGAGTCGGTGGACATGTCCCTGCGGCTCGGGGTCGATCCCAAGCACGCCGATCAGATGGTGCGGGGCGCGATCGTCCTGCCCCACGGCATCGGCAAGGCGGTGCGGGTGGCCGTCTTCGCCAAGGGCGAGAAGGACCGGGAAGCGCGGGACGCGGGGGCCGACGTGGTCGGCGCCGAGGACCTGGTCGAGAAGATCCAGGGCGGCTTCATGGACTTCGACTCGACGATCGCCACCCCCGATCTGATGGGCCAGGTGGGCCGGCTCGGCAAGGTGCTGGGGCCGCGCGGCCTCATGCCCAACCCGAAGCTCGGCACCGTGACCTTCGACGTGGCGCGGGCGGTGCGCGAGGTCAAGGCGGGCAAGGTCGAGTTCCGGGTGGACAAGGCGGGCAACGTACATGTGCCGGTGGGGAAGAAGTCGTTTCAGGAGCCACACCTGGTCGCGAACGCCCTGGCGCTCCTCGAGGCCATCGTGCGGGCCAAGCCCGCCGCGGCCAAGGGGCAGTACCTGCGGTCGGTGACGCTGTCGTCCACCATGGGGCCGGGGATCCACCTCGACCCGCTGCGCGTGGCGAACCTGTTCAAGAAGGCGCTATAGGGAGCCCGCGAGTGCCCACTCAGGAGAAGACGGAAAGCGTCGCGGCCCTGCGGGAGCGGCTGGGGACCGCCAAGACGGCGGTGCTCACCGAGTACCGCGGGCTCACCGTCCGCCAGCTCGCCGATCTGCGCAAGCAGCTCAAGGCGGCGTCGGCCGAGTACAAGGTGGTGAAGAACCGGCTGGCGCGGCTGGCCGTGAAGGATCTGGATCTGGGGCCGCTGGGCAGCCACTTCAAGGGACCCACCGGGCTCGTGTTCACCACCAAGGATCCGGTGCCGGTGGCGAAGGCACTCCAGAACTTCCTGCGCACGAACCCGCTGCTCACCATCAAGGTCGGATTCGTCGAGGGCAAGCTGGTCCAGCCCGCCGAGCTGAAGGCGCTGGCCGACCTGCCGTCGCGGGAAGCGTTGCGCAGCCAGCTGGTGGGGGCCCTGCAGGGGCCGGCCTCGCAGCTGGTGTCGCTCCTGACCGCGCCCCAGCGGGAGCTGGTGCGGGTCCTGGAGGCGCGGAGCCAGAGCACCGCTCAGTAGTGTGACCGGGTCGTAGCAGTCAACCACGACGTAGCATTCACAGGAGGCAGGCGAGATGGCGGCGAATATCGAAGAGATCGCGGAGAAGCTGGACACGCTGACGCTACTGGAGGCGGCCCAGCTTTCGAAGCTGCTGCAGGAGAAATGGGGGGTGTCGGCGGCGGCGGCGGTGGCGGTGGCCGCTCCGGCGGCGGGCGGCGGGGCGGCCGCGGTGGCCGAGGAGAAGACCGAGTTCGACGTCATCCTCAACGCGGCCGGCGAGAAGAAGATCCAGGTCATCAAGGTCGTGCGCGAGCTGACCGGTCTGGGCCTGAAGGAGGCCAAGGATCTGGTGGACGGGGCGCCCAAGGCGGTGAAGGAGAAGGTGGCCAAGGCCGAAGCGGGTGACATGAAGAAGAAGCTCGAGGAGGTCGGCGCGACGGTGGAAGTCAAATAACCTCCGCGGCGGAGTGACTCAGACCGGGGAATCGGTGTCGGTTCCCCGTTGACACCAACGTGTCGTCGCCGGGCGCGGCTCCGGACTCCCCGGAGTGCGTGACGGCGGCGGGTCGAACCCAGCCCTGCGGTAAACGGGGCGCGGAGGGTGTATGGCGCGCAACATCGAGTGCGGGCGCCGGGTCCGCAAGGACTTCGGTAAGATCCCGTCCATCGTCGAGATTCCGAATCTCATCGAGATCCAGCAGCAGTCCTACGAGCAGTTCTTGCAGAAGGAGATCTCGCCGGAGCGGCGCGACGAGACGGGGCTGCAGGCGGTCTTCAAGTCGGTGTTCCCGATCCAGGACTACAACGGGAACGCCATGCTCGAGTTCCACAGCTACCACTTCGGTGATCCCAAGTACACCGTCGAGGAGTGCCACGACCGGGGCATGACCTTCGCGATCCCGCTGAAGGTCACCCTGCGGCTCAAGGTCATCGACAACGACAAGGAAGCCAAGACCCAGACCGTGCGCGAGGTGCGCGAGCAGGAGGTGTATCTCGGTGAGCTCCCGCTCATGACCGAGAAGGGCACCTTCATCATCAACGGCACCGAGCGGGTGGTGGTCTCGCAGCTCCAGCGCTCCGCGGGCGTGTTCTTCGACGACGACAAGGGCAAGACGGTCGCCTCGGGCAAGCTGCTGTTCTCGGCCCGGGTGATCCCCTACCGTGGCTCGTGGGTGGAGTTCGAGTTCGACGCCAACGACATCCTCTACGTGCGGGTCGACCGACGCCGCAAGATGCTCGCCACCGCCTTCCTGCGCGCCTTCTGGTTCCTCGAGAAGGGCGTGATCCTCTCCGACGAGGAGATCCTCGGCCAGTTCTACGAGGCGGAGGAGGTGCTCTCCTTCGAGGACCGGATGGCCTGGGTGAAGCTCTCCCCCGAGATCCACAACGGGGCCAAGGTCGGCGACGACGTGAAGGCGCCCCGCGCCAAGGAAGCGATCGTCCAGGCGGGCAAGACCCTGAACCCGAAGATCATCGAGAAGCTGGTCGAGGCGGGCATCACCAAGATCCCGGTCAAGGCGGAAGCGCTGGTGAGCCGCCGCACCGGCGGGCGGGTGGTGGACGCGGAGACCGGCGAGGTGCTGGTCGAGACCAACCAGGAGATCACCGCCACGCTCCTCGCCCAGATCATGGGCCGGCGGGTGGCCCCCTTCAAGCTCCTCGCGATGGTGCCGGGCAAGACCGACGGCTCGCTTTACGAGACGCTCTCGCGCGACCACTTCAAGAATCCCGACGAGGCTCTCGTCGAGATCTACCGGCGCCTGCGCCCGGGCGATCCGCCCACCGTGGAATCGGCGCGCGCGCTGTTCCGCGGCATGTTCATCGACCCGCGCCGCTACGACCTGGCCCGCGTGGGCCGCTTCATGATCAACAAGAAGCTCGGCATCGGGGCCAACCTCAACATCAAGACCCTCCGCAGCGAGGACGTGGTCTACGTGGTTCGGCACCTGTTCCAGGTCAAGCTCGGGAGCAAGCCGACCGACGACATCGACCACCTCGGCAACCGGCGCGTCCGCTCGGTGGGCGAGCTGCTCGAGAACCAGTTCCGGGTGGGCCTGACCCGGATGGAGCGCGCGGTCAAGGAGCGGATGTCGATCTCGGACATCACCAACCTGATGCCGCACGACCTCATCAACGCTAAGCCGGTCTCGGCGGTGGTGAAGGAGTTCTTCGGCTCCTCCCAGCTCAGCCAGTTCATGGACCAGACGAACCCCCTGGCCGAGCTGACCCACAAGCGCCGCCTCTCCGCCCTGGGCCCGCGCGGCCTGTCGCGGGAGCGCGCCGGGTTCGAGGTGCGCGACGTGCACCCGACCCACTACGGCCGCATCTGCCCGATCGAGACGCCGGAAGGCCCGAACATCGGCCTGATCAGCTCGCTCAGCACCTACGCGCGCATCAACGAGTTCGGCTTCATCGAGACGCCGTACCGGAAGGTCGAGAAGGGCAGCGTGCTGCCCGGCGACCCGGTCTACCTCACCGCGCTCGAGGAAGAGCGCTACGTCATCGCGCAGGCCAACGCGCAGATGAACGAGCAGGGCCGCTTCCTGCAGGACCGGGTCTCGGCCCGGAAGGGCGGCGAGTACAAGATGGTGGCCCCGGACGAGATCCACTTCATCGACATCTCGCCCAAGCAGCTCGTCTCGGTGGCGGCCGCGATGGTGCCGTTCCTGGAGAACGACGACGCGAACCGCGCCCTCATGGGCGCCAACATGCAGCGGCAGGCGGTGCCGCTCCTGCAGCCGGAGGCGCCGCTGGTGGGCACCGGCATGGAGCACATCGTGGCCCGCGACTCGGGGGCGGTGGTGCTGGCGCGCCGGCCGGGGGTGGTCGAGTACGTCTCGGCCAACCGCATCGTGGTGCGGGCGGAGACGCGCTCCAAGAAGGCGGACCCGGTCCAGGACCTGCCGCTCGACATCTACAACCTGACCAAGTATCGCCGCTCGAACCAGAACACCTGCATCAACCAGCGCCCGATCGTGGGCAAGGGAGATCGGGTGAAGGCGGGCGACGTGATCGGCGACGGGCCGGCCACCGACCAGGGCGAGCTGGCCCTGGGCCGCAACGTGCTGGTGGCCTTCATGCCGTGGGGCGGCTACAACTTCGAGGACGCGATCCTGGTCTCGGAGCGCCTGGTCAAGGACGACCGCTACACCTCGATCCACATCGAGGAGTTCGAGGTGCAAGCGCGGGATACCAAGCTCGGTAAAGAAGAAGTTACTCGGGATATTCCCAACGTGTCCGAGGAGGCCCTCAAGGACCTCGACGAGTCGGGCATCGTGCGGATCGGGGCCAAGGTGAAGGCCGGCGACATCCTCGTCGGCAAGATCACCCCCAAGGGCGAGACCCAGCTGACGCCGGAAGAGAAGCTGCTGCGCGCGATCTTCGGCGAGAAGGCGGGCGACGTGCGCGACACCTCGCTCACGGTGCCCCCCGGCATCGAGGGCACCGTGGTGGACGTCAAGGTGTTCTCCCGCCGCGGGGTGGACAAGGACGACCGCGCGAAGTCCATCGAGGACGAGGAGATCGCGGGCCTGGAGAAGGACTACCAGGACGAGATCGCCATGGTCGAGATGGAGCGCGACCAGAAGCTCAAGAACCTGCTGGTGAGCAAGACCCTGGTGCAGGACCTCGCCGACCCCACCACCAAGGAGCGGCTCGGCAAGAAGGGCGACAAGATCGACCGGCCGGACATGGACAACCTGTCCTGGCACGAGCTGAAGAAGATCAAGATCAAGGAGGACGAGGGTCTCGTGGTCACCGTGAAGAAAATCGAGGACCTCGCCGACGACCAGATCGCGTTCTTCGACCGGATGCTGGAGGAGCGCGTGGGCCGGCTGCGCCGCGGCGACGACTTGCCGCCGGGCGTGATCAAGATGGTGAAGGTCTACGTGGCGGTGAAGCGCAAGCTCTCGGTCGGCGACAAGATGGCGGGCCGCCACGGCAACAAGGGCGTGGTCTCGCGCATCCTGCCCCAGGAGGACATGCCGTACCTCCCGGACGGGACGCCGGTGGAGATCGTCCTGAACCCGCTCGGAGTGCCGTCCCGGATGAACGTGGGACAGATCCTCGAGACCCATCTCGGCTGGGCGGCCCGGGCCCTCGGGCTCTGGGTGGCGAGCCCGGTCTTCGACGGGGCCACCGAGGCGGAGATCACCGCGCACCTCGGGGATGCCGGACTGCCCACGTCGGGCAAGACCCGCCTCTACGACGGGCGCACCGGCAAGTCGTTCCATCAGGAAGTCACGGTGGGCTACATCTACATGCTCAAGCTGGCCCACCTCGTCGACGACAAGATGCACGCCCGCTCCATCGGGCCCTATTCGCTGGTGACGCAGCAGCCCCTGGGCGGCAAGGCCCAGTTCGGCGGCCAGCGCTTCGGCGAGATGGAGGTCTGGGCGCTCGAAGCCTACGGGGCCGCCCACACCCTGCAGGAGATGCTGACCGTCAAGTCGGACGACGTGGAAGGGCGGAACCGGATCTACGAAGCCATCGTGAAGGGAGAGAACTTCCTGGAGCCGGGCACGCCGGAGTCCTTCAACGTGCTCGTGAAAGAGCTGCAGAGCCTGGCGCTGGACGTGGAGCTCATCCCGAAGGACGGCAAGAAGCCGTCGTAAGGAGATTCATCGAATGCTGACGGATCGGCCTTTCGGCAGCCTGGTACGCGAGGACAAGCCTGCCAAGGACCTGTGGGGCATCCTGGACCGCCACCCGAAGCCGCTGAGCTTCGGGGCGATCCGTATCAAGCTCGCATCGCCGCAGAAGATCCGGGACTGGTCGCACGGGGAAGTGAAGAAGCCGGAGACCATCAACTACCGGACGTTCAAGCCGGAGCGCGACGGGCTGTTCTGCGCCCGCATCTTCGGCCCGACCAAGGACTACGAGTGCGCCTGCGGCAAGTACAAGCGCATGAAGTTCGCGGGCGTCATCTGCGACAAGTGCGGGGTCGAGGTCACCCGCGCGCGGGTGCGCCGCGAGCGGATGGGCCACATCGAGCTGGCCTCCCCGGTCTCCCACGTGTGGTTCTTCAAGGGCCTGCCCTCCCGCATCGGGCAGCTCCTCGACATGTCGCTGCGGGAGCTCGAGAAGATCCTCTACTTCGAGGAGTACGTGGTGGTGGATCCCGGGCGGGTGCCCGGACTCAAGAAGAAGGACCTGCTGTCGGTGGACCGCGTCCGCAAGCTGACCGAGGAGCACGGCCACGAGGCCTTCTCCGCGGGCATGGGCGCGGAGGCCATCCGGGAGCTGCTGCGCGGGATGGACATGGACGTGCTCGCCCGCGAGCTGCGCTCGGGCATGGGCGTGGAGACATCCGCCCAGAAGAAGAAGAAGATCGTCAAGCGCCTCAAGGTGGTGGAGGCGTTCCTCAAGTCGGGTAACCAGCCGGAGTGGATGATTCTCGAGGTCCTGCCGGTGATCCCGCCCGAGCTGCGCCCCCTGGTGCCGCTCGACGGGGGCCGCTTCGCGACCTCGGACCTGAACGATCTCTACCGGCGCGTGATCAACCGGAACAACCGGCTGAAGCGCCTGATGGAGCTGCGCGCCCCCGAGATCATCATCCGCAACGAGAAGCGGATGCTGCAGGAGGCGGTCGACGCCCTCTTCGACAACGGGCGCCGGGGCCGGGTCATCACCGGGCCCAACAACCGCCCGCTCAAGTCCCTGTCCGACACGCTCAAGGGCAAGCAGGGTCGCTTCCGCCAGAACCTGCTCGGCAAGCGGGTGGACTACTCCGGGCGCTCGGTCATCGTGGTTGGCCCGTACCTCAAGCTGCACCAGTGCGGCCTGCCCAAGAAGATGGCGCTCGAGCTCTTCAAGCCGTTCATCCTCCGCAAGCTCGAGGAGCGGGGCATCGCCTCCTCGATCAAGGCGGCCAAGAAGTACGTGGAGAAGGAGCGCCCCGAGGTGTGGGACATCCTGGAGGAGGTCATCCAGGAGCACCCGGTGCTGCTGAACCGGGCCCCCACCCTGCACCGGCTGGGTATCCAGGGCTTCGAGCCCATCCTGGTCGAGGGCAAGGCGATCGAGATCCATCCCCTCGTGTGCACCGCGTTCAACGCGGACTTCGACGGGGACCAGATGGCGGTGCACGTGCCGCTCTCCATGGAAGCCCAGATGGAGACCCAGGTGCTCATGCTGTCCGCCAACAACATCCTGTCGCCCTCCAACGGGGCGCCGGTGGCGGTGCCGACCCAGGACATGGTGTTCGGCATCTACTACATGACCAAGGAGCGCCCGGGGTCCAAGGGCGAGGGCCGGCTCTTCGCGGATTCGGAAGACCTCCGGATCGCCTACGACAACGAGGACGTCGACCTGCAGGCCCGCATCCGCCTGCGCTACAGCGGGAGCATCATCGAGACCACGGTGGGGCGCACCCTCTTCAACGAGATCGTGCCGGAGCCCCTCCGCTTCCTCAACAAGGAGCTCAAGAAGAAGGAGATCGGGCAGCTGATCTCCGACTGCTACAACCGGCTCGGCAACGAGGCGACCGTCACCTTCCTCGACGAGCTGAAGGACATCGGCTTCCGCTACGCGACCCTGTCCGGGCTCAGCATCGGCATCGTGGACATGCACGTGCCCTCGGCCAAGGGTGAGATCATCGGGCGCGCCCGCCAGAACGTCAACGAGGTGGAGCAGCAGTACCAGGACGGCGTCATCACCAACGGCGAGCGCTACAACAAGGTCGTCGACATCTGGGCCCACGTGACCGAGCAGATCGCGGACCAGCTCTTCAAGGAGATGGAGGTGCGCGCCGACAACGGCGACTTCAACCCCATCTTCATGATGGCCGACTCCGGGGCGCGGGGATCCAAGCAGCAGATCCGGCAGCTCGCCGGGATGCGCGGCCTCATGGCCAAGCCGAGCGGTGAGGTCATCGAGACCCCCATCACCTCGAACTTCCGCGAGGGCCTCACCGTCTTGGAGTACTTCACGTCGACCCACGGCGCCCGCAAGGGCCTGGCCGACACCGCGCTGAAGACCGCGGACTCCGGCTACCTCACCCGCCGCCTGGTGGACGTGGCCCAGGACGTGATCATCTCCGAGTACGACTGCGGCACCGTGAAGTACATCGAGGCCTCCCCGCTCATCGAGGGCGGCGATATCATCCAGTCGCTCCGCGACCGGGTGCTCGGCCGGGTGGCCGCGGGCGATATCCGCGACCCCTACACCGGCGAGATCATCGTGCAGGCCAACAGCGAGATCATCGAGGACCTCGCCCAGAAGATCGAGGACTCGGGCCTCGAGCGGGTCCGCATCCGGTCCGCGCTCACCTGCGAGTCCAAGCGCGGCATCTGCGTGATGTGCTACGGGCGAAACCTGGGCACCGGCAACCTGGCCGAGCTCGGGGAGGCGGTCGGCATCATCGCGGCCCAGTCCATCGGGGAGCCGGGTACCCAGCTCACGATGCGGACCTTCCACATCGGCGGCACCGCGAGCAAGGTCGTGGCCACCTCCCGGCACGACGCCAAGAACCCCGGGGTGCTCACCTACCACAACATCCGGTGGGTCGAGAATCGCGACGGGGAAGTCGTGGCCCTCAACCGGAACGGCGAAGTGATCCTGCACGACGAGAAGGGCCGCGAGAAGGAGCGGTATCCGGTCGTCCCCGGCGCCAAGATCAAGTTCCGCGACGGGGCCCGGGTGCCCAAGGGCGGCGTGACCATCCTGGAGTGGGACCCGTTCACCACCCCGATCCTCACCGAGGTGACGGGGACCATCGCCTTCCGGGACGTGATGGACGAGGTGACGATCCGCGAAGAGATCGACGAGGTCACCGGTCTGGCCCAGCGGGTCATCATCGAGGACCCGGAGAACAAGCTGCAGCCGCGAGTGTCGGTGAAGGCCCCCGCGGGGAGCGGGGAGGCCCCGGGGGCGGTGGACGCGCTCGGCGAGACGCGCGGCCGCTACATGCTGCCGGTGGGCGCCTACCTGCTGGTGGGCGACGGCGCCGACGTGCACGCGGGGGACATCATCGCCAAGATCCCGCGGGAGTCGACCAAGACCAAGGACATCACCGGCGGTCTGCCGCGGGTGGCCGAGCTGTTCGAGGCGCGCAAGCCCCGCGAGCAGGCGGTCATCACCGAGATCGACGGGGTGGTGGAGTTCGCCGGCTTCGTGAAGGGCATGCGGAAGATGATCATCCGCGCCGACGACAGCGAGACCAAGGAGTACCTGATCCCGAGCGGCAAGCACATCTCGGTCCGCGAAGGCGACCGGGTGAAGGCGGGCGAGGCCCTCATGGGCGGCTCGCCCAACCCGCACGACTACCTGGCCGTGCTCGGCGACCGGGAGCTGCAGCGCTACCTCGTCAACGAGGTGCAGGAAGTCTACCGGCTGCAGGGCGTGACCATCAACGACAAGCACATCGAGATCATCGTGCGCCAGATGCTCCGGCGCGTGCGCATCGAAGAGGTCGGCGGCACCGAGTTCGTGGTGGGTGAGCTGGTGGACAAGTTCGTCTTCCAGGACGAGAACGACAAGGCGGTCACCGCGGGCAAGTCGGCCGCCACCGCCCAGCCGGTCCTCCTGGGCATCACCAAGGCCTCCCTGTCCACCGACAGCTTCATCTCGGCCGCGTCCTTCCAGGAGACCACCCGGGTCCTCACCGAGGCCGCGATCAGCGGCAAGGTCGACGACCTCCGCGGGCTCAAGGAGAACGTGATCGTGGGTCGGCTCATCCCGGCCGGGACCGGGCTCAGCAACTACACCCGGGTGGAGGTCCTGAGCCAGGGCGGCGAGGAGGAGGCCCCGGTCGAGGTGGTGGCCGAGGTCGCCCCCGATCTGGCCGAGGCGGTGGACGGGGACGACGATACGGTCGCCGAGGCCGGGTGAGAACCGTCCCGGAAGGGACAATTGACAAACGTGCACCTGTCAGATATAAAGTTAGGGTTTTGGCCCAATTGAGGCCATGAGAAAGCCGACGAATAACTATGCCGACGATTAACCAGCTGGTCCGGCAGGGCCGCGAGGCGGTGCGCAAGAAGTCCAAGACGCCCGCCATGGAGTCCTGTCCCCAGAAGCGTGGGGTGTGCATCCGCGTGTACACCACGACCCCGAAGAAGCCGAACTCGGCGCTCCGGAAGGTCGCGCGCGTCCGCCTGACCAACGGCCTCGAGGTGACGTCCTACATCCCCGGGGTCGGCCACAACCTGCAGGAGCACTCGATCGTGCTCATCCGCGGGGGCCGCGTGAAGGACCTCCCGGGCATCCGGTACCACATCATCCGGGGGTCCCTGGACACCGCGGGGGTGGCGGGACGCCGGCAGAGCCGTTCGAAGTACGGCGCCAAGCAGCCGAAGGCCAGCGGAGCCTAGGATGCGCAGGGCGGGGGCGGCACGGCGGGAGATCCTTCCGGACCCGAAGCACGGGAGCCGGCTGGTGGCGAAGTTCGTGAACATGATGATGTACGGGGGCAAGAAGAGCACGGCGGAGCGCATCATGTACGACGCCCTCCAGGCGATGGAAGAGCGCGCCCGCCAGGACTCGCTGAAGCTCTTCAAGAGCGCGGTGGACAACTGCAAGCCGGCCGTCGAGGTGAAGTCGCGGCGGGTCGGCGGCTCCACCTACCAGGTCCCGGTCGAGGTGCGGCCGGACCGGCGCACCGCGCTCAGCATGCGCTGGCTGATCGGCGCCGCGCGCCGCCGGGCGGAGCGGAGCATGGCGGACAAGCTGGCCGCCGAGCTGCTCGACGCCGCCAACAACCGCGGCACCGCCGTGAAGAAGCGAGAAGACACTCACAAGATGGCGGAGGCCAACAAGGCGTTCGCGCATTACCGCTGGTAGCGACGAGATGCACAGAGGGGGGCCGTGACCTCGCCCCCCTCTTCTCTTGAGTCC
>DATFUK010000284.1:0-14073 GCA_035260865.1 Candidatus Methylomirabilota bacterium
CACCCCCTCGAGCAGCCGCGCCAGGTCGGTGGGCTTCGGAGTGAGCGCGGGCATCCGGGCGAAGCGCGAGAACTCGTCCACCAGCTGCCGGAGGCCCTCCACTTCCTGGATGATGGTGGCGGTGGCTTCCTCGAGCAGCCGTTTCTCGTCGGGATTGCGGTTGTTGGTGAGCCGCCGGCGGAGGCGCTGGGCCGAGAGCTGGATCGGGGTCAGCGGATTCTTGATCTCGTGCGCGATGCGCTGGGCGACCTCGCGCCAGGCGGCCAGGCGCTGCGCCTTCAGCAGCTCGGTGAGATCGTCGAAGGCCAGCACCATGCCCAGGTAGGCGCCGTCGGGCGCGCGCAGGGCGGTGGCCGAGGCGAGCAGGGCGACCGCCTGGCCGCCGCGGCGGAGATGCACCTCGCGGTCCAGCGAGCCCTCGCGGCCGCGGCCCATCCGCTGGATCAGCGCATCGATCTCCGCGTACTCCGGCGAGCGGAATACCCGCGTGACCGGCCGGCCCTGGATCTGGGCCGCGGTCAGGCCGAGGAGACGCTCGGCGGCGCCGTTGATGGTGGTGACGTGGCCTTCCGCGTCGAGCGACACCACCCCGGTGGCCACCGCCTCCAGCACGGTCTCGGTGTAGCGGCGGCGATCCTCGACCTCGCCGTGCTTGGCCTGGAGGTCCTTGTTGGTCTCCTCCAGCTTGGATTGCGACGCGGCGAGGTCGCCGGTCATCCGGTTGAAGGAGTCCACCAGGATGCCGATCTCGTCGTCGGCCCGCACCGTCACCTTGTAGTTGAGGTTGCCCGCCGCGACTTCTCGAGTGCCCTCGGCCAGCATCTGGATCGGCTCGGTGATGCCGCGGGCCAGGTAGAGGCCGAACCAGGTGGCGGAGAAGACGATGATCAGGGTCATCAGGAGGAAGAGCAGGATGTAGATGCCCTTGATCGGGTTCTTGAGCAGACGGAGCTGCTTGTACTCCTGGAAGGCCTGGCTGATGTTGCGCAGCCGCGCCTCGAGGCGCTGGGGCACGTGGATCGCCACCACGATCGCGGCGGGCACCCCCTGATCGCCGTCGCGCACCGGCACCATCGCCTGGATCATGTCGCCGTTGTCCAGCTCGTGAACGGTGGTGATCTCCTGGCCCGAGAGCGCCTGCCGCACGTGCTCGTTGTTGGCCTCGCGGGTGGGCACCGCGGCGAGCACCGGGTTCTTGACGTGCACCAGCTCCTGCCCCTCGCGGTTGAAGACGGTGATCGCGGCCACCCCGAGGCGCTCCTGTTGCTCGGTCAGGTAGCCGGCGAGGGCCTCGCGCTTGCTCTCGGCGAGGAGCCCGTCGCGCTCGATCACGCGGCCCATGTAGCGTCCGTGGCGCAGCGCGGTGGTCTCGAGGCTCTGGTAGTAGGTCTGCGCCACCTCCATGGCCTGGTCGAGCGGCTTCTCGACCTGCGGCTTGAACCAGCCCTCGATGGAGGTGGTGATGAAGTTGGAGGCGATGAGGAAGATCAGGATGCCCGGCACCAGCGAAAGGGCCAGGAAGGTGAGGACGAGCTTGGCCTTGAACTTGGAGCCGATGATCTTCTGCCGCCGCTCGAAGGAGAGCTTGACCAGGTTGCGGAAGAGCAGCACCAGCAGGAGCAGGAAGACGATGAGGTTGAGGTTGAAGAGGAAGAAGACGATGAGGTTGGAGGCGAACGGGATCTGGGGCGCGCGGATGCCCACCTCGAACACGGTCGCGACCACGAGGAGGACGAGGATCCCGGTGATGATGAGCAGGTTGCGCTTGCGCTTCTCCTGCTCGTCCACCGGCGAAGGCCGGGGCGCGGGCGCCATCACTGGCTCCGCACCGGGGTCAGCAGGCTCGACTGGACCCACGGCGTCTCCTCGGCCTCGCCGGTCATGCGCGCGAACCAGGAGTTGACCCCGCCCAGCGAGACGTCGGAGCGCACCCGCACGTAGTAGAGCTCCTGCTTGTCGAGCGCGGCCACCGGGGCCAGCTGGCCCACCCGGAGCTCGGAGATCACGCGCTGGGCCTCGCGCAGGTCCTTGGTGAGGAGCGGCTCCCGCTGCTCGCCCTTGAGCGGCGCGACCTTGTACTCCTTGGTGAGCACGTTGTAGGTGAGCTGGCGCTCCACCATCCGCACCTGCAGGCGCCGGTCCACGCCCATGCGGGTGTGCTGCCAGAGCTCGACGTAGTAACGCACGTGGGCCGCGATGCCGGTGTGGAGGCTCTCATGGAGCGTGCTCGGTACCGCCCCGAAGAGCACGACCGTGACCGTGACGTCGTAGTCGTTGAGGAAGACCGCCAGGTTGCTGATCCGGACCTCGGCCTGCGCGGCGGGCGCGCCCAGCAGGGTGGCCGCGAGCAGACTCGCGGCGAGGGTGACCTTCCGGATCGAACGGCGACCGCAAGTCCTCATAGAGCAGCCGGACCATTATAGCGTCCGGTCCTACGGGCAGGGCGGTTCGGCCTCGGGGGCTCCGGGAGATCGGGACGAGGGGGCGCGGGATGGGCGGCGGCTTACAAGGCCGCGACACCCGGGAGGAACCCGTCGCCGGAGGCGGCCACCGCGGCGGGAACGGGGCGGGTGGCCCGCGCCGCGACCCGGCGGCGGTCGGCCGCCAGGGCCTTCTGGATCGCGGCCACCAGCTGGTAGTTCAGGGCGTGGCCCGCGTTGCGGCCCACCACGTGCGCCCGGAGGGGCCGGCCCAGGAGGAACAGGTCTCCGACCAGGTCGAGGATCTTGTGGCGGACGAACTCGTCGGGGAAGCGCAGGCTGTCGTTGAGCACCGAGCGCTTGCCCACCACGATCGCGTTCTCGAGCGACCCACCGCGGGCCAGCCCGTTCTGCCGCATGGCCGGCACGTCGCGGAGAAACCCATACGTCCGGGCGGCGGCCAGCTCGTCGCAGAAGACCTCTTCGCTGATCCCGAAGGTGCCCGCCTGCAGCCCGATGATCGGATGGTTGTTGTCGAGGGTGTAGCTGATGCGGAGCGAGTCCGCGGGCAGCACCTCGATCCAGCGGCTCTCGGTCCCCACGCGGATCGGCTGGCTGATCGTGATCGGGCGGCGCGGGGCCGCGAGGCTCACGCGGCCGGCCGAGCGCAGCAGGTCCACGAACGGCTTCGCGCTACCGTCCGCCGCCGGTACCTCGGGCCCGTCGATGTCCACCATCAGGTTGTCGATGCCGAGCGCCGAGGCCGCCGCCATGAGGTGCTCGATCGTGCGCACGCGCACCCCGAAGGCGCCGACCGTGGTCGCGGAGTTGGTGTCGACGACGTGATCGGCGTTCGCGGGAATCAGCGTGCCGTCACTGGCGCGGAACAGGATGCCGGTATCCGCCGCCGCCGGGGAGACCGTCATGTTCACCGTCTCGCCCGAATGCAGACCGATTCCGTCGAGGCTCACCGGGCGTCTGACGGTCTGCTGGGAGTCCATGACCACGGCCTTAGTAGGCAAGCAAGGTGCCAGTGGCCACTTCTGCCACTAAGTATTTGTTTATATGATTGTTTCCGTATACAAGGGCAAACTGAATGCTATGTAAGAGGTTGCAAGAATGACACACCCCACAGGGGGGCTTGTGTCCAATAGGCAACATCAGACCTCCAGGCTGGCGCGCGCCCGGAACCCTTCCGGGAGCGCCTCTACAGCCAGCCCATCGCTCGCGATCCCCCGGATCAGGGTCAGGACCTGGTGCCGCGCGGGCTCCACGGGCTCGCCCCGGAGGAAGGCGTGGAGCCGGACCGGCTCGCCGCCCGCGGCCGGCGCGGCGTCGAAGACCGCGAAGTCGATGGCGCGGCAGGCGAAGCCCTCCACCTCGTGCACGTAAAGGCACTCCTCGAGCCAGCGCCGCAGGAGCGCGGGGATGCCGACTCCATGCGCCCGCACTTCGCGCACTTCCGCCTCGCCCACCGACGCGGGATCCACCGCGGCGGCGAAGAGCGAGAGCGCGAGCCGGGCGAAGGCGTCCGGCAGAGTGGGGGCCTCGACGACGAGCCGCACGTCAGGCGGTGCCCAGATCGCCGTAGCGCGACTGGAGGAGCGCCACCGCCACCGCGCCCGCGGTCTCGGTCCGGAGCAGGCGTGGCCCCAGGGAGGCCACGACCGCGCCGGCGTCGATGAGCCCGCGCACCTCCTCCGCGGTCAGCCCGCCCTCGGGGCCCACGACCACCGTCACGCGAGGGCACGGCCCGGGCGGCAGGCGCTTCTCCAGCCCTTCATGCTCTTCCTCCCAGAGGCAGACGAGCAGCCCGGCCGCGCCGGACTCGCGAGCCCACGAGGCCACGTCGCGCGGTGCCGTGATCTCCGGGACCGCCGAGCGCCCGCTCTGCTGGGCCGCCTCCTTGGCGACGCGCTGCCACCGGCCGAGGCGGGAGGGCCAGCGCGCGGGCTCGAGCCGGACCACCGTCCGCGCGGTCATGAGCGGGATCACGCGCGTGACGCCGAGCTCGGTGGCCATCCGGACGATGCCGTCCATCTTGTCGCCCTTCGGGATCCCCTGGGCCAGGGTCAGGTCGAGCGGCGACTCGGTCGCGAGCGCGGTGCGGCTCACGATCAGGCCCTCGGCCCGGCGGGCCGCGATCGCGGTGAGGCGCACCGACAGCAGCGCGCCCCCGTGGCCCACCGCCTGTACCACGTCTCCCACCGCCGCCCGCAGCACGCGGCCCAGGTGATGGGCGGCGGCGGCCTCGAAGACCACTCGGTCGCCGTCCACCGCGCCCGGACCGAGGTGGAGGAAGCGGGTCACGAGGTCCGCGCCTCGAGGCGCAGCGAGGCCCAGCCCTCGAGGGCCAGACGCGAGCGGGTGGTGAAGCCGGCGCCGGCCAGCGCGTCGCTGACGCGCTGGTCCTCGTCCTGGAGCATCCCGCCCAGCACCAGCGAGCCGCCGGGCGCCACCAGGCGCGCGTACTGCGGGGCCAGCGCCAGGTGCGTGTGGGTCAGCAGGTTGGCGAGGACGAGCGGGAAGCGGTCGGGGATCTCCTGCGGCTCGGCGACCCGGACGAGGAGACCGGCGCAGCCGTTCCGGCCCCCGTTGACCTGCGCCGCCG
This sequence comes from Candidatus Methylomirabilota bacterium, assembly GCA_035260865.1. Lineage (GTDB taxonomy): Bacteria > Methylomirabilota > Methylomirabilia > Rokubacteriales > CSP1-6 > CAMLFJ01. Next base: position 5,032 of record DATFUK010000284.1, read on the forward strand.
AGACGGCGTCCGGATCCACGTCGATCGCGAGCACGACGGGCGCGCCGAGCTTGAGCGCGGCGATGGCCAGGATGCCGGTCCCCGTGCCGATGTCCAGCACGGCCGCGCCCGGGGCGGCGGCCAGCGCTTCCTCGAGCAGCACGAGGCAGCCCTCGGTGGTGCCGTGGTGCCCGGTGCCGAAGGCGCGCCCCGGCTCGATGATCACGGTCACGCGCTCCGTCCCGGCCGCCCGCGCGGGCGCCTCGATCCACGGCGGCAGCACGAGCAGGCGCCGGCCGACCTCGCGGGCCGGGAAGGATTGCTGCCAGGCGCTGGCCCAGGCCTCGTCCAGCAGGGGCGCGATCTCCGTGCCGTGCGAATCGATCGCGAAGCCGAGCGACCGGAGCGACGTCTGGTAGTCCTGGACCGCCGCGAGCAGCCGGGTCGACGACATGCTCTCCGCGAAGAACGCGCGCAGGCGCGGCGGGACGCCGGGGGCTTCCTCCTCGACCACGCCGAGGGCGCCCTGCTCCCAGAGGAAGTTGGTGAGGCCGTCCGAGCAGTCGGGGGAAGCGGGGAGCGTGAGCTGCCAGAACGGCATCAACTACCGAACAGCTGTTTCATCCGCTCGACGAACTTGGAGGCGCGGGGGCTCGAGTCCCCGTCGTGCGCCCGGCGGAACTCCTCCAGCAGCTCGCGCTGGCGCGCGGTGAGATGCGTCGGCACCTCGACGACGACCTCGTACACCGCGTCGCCCCGCCCGCGCCCGCGCAGGTGCGGCATGCCCTTGCCCTTGAGCAGGAGGCGCTGGCCCGGCTGCGTGCCCGCCGGCACCTTCAGCTTCGCGGCACCGTCGAGCACCGGCACCTCGACCTCGTCGCCGAGCGCGACCTGGGGGAAGGTGAGGGGCAGCTCGCAGATCAGGTGGGCGCCGTCGCGCACGAAGATCTCGTGGGGCTTGAGGTGGAGCACCACGTAGAGGTCCCCGGCCGGGCCGCCCTGGAGTCCGCTCTCGCCCTCGCCGTTGAGCCGGAGCTGGTTGCCGTTCTCGACCCCGGCCGGGATCGTGACCTTCAGCAGCCGCTCGCGCGAGATGCGCCCCTGGCCGCGACAGCCCGTGCACGGGTGCCTGATGATGCGGCCCTCCCCGCGGCAGTTGGGGCAGGGGCGCGCCACCGTGAGGAAGCCCTGGGTGAACCGCACCTGGCCCTGGCCCCGGCACGTCCCGCAGGTCTCGGGCTGGGTGCCCGCCTCGACGCCGGCGCCGCGGCACGTCTCGCACGTCTCGAGCCGCGGGACCTGCAGCTTGGTCTCGATACCCTGGGCGGCGTCCTCCAGCGTGATCTCCAGATCGTAGCGGAGATCGTCGCCGCGCCGCGCCCGCGAGCGGGAACGGCCGCCGCCCCCGCCGCCGAAGAACCCCTCGAAGAGATCCTCGAAGATCGTGCCGAAGCCCGCCTCACCGCCCCCGCCGGCTCCGCCCACCACGCCGAAGCGATCGTACTGGGCGCGCTTCTCGGGGTCGGACAGGATGGAGTAGGCCTCGCTGATCTCCTTGAATCGGTCCTCGGCCTTCTTGTCGCCGGGGTTGCGGTCCGGGTGGTAGGCGCGGGCGAGGTTGCGGTAGGCCTTCTTCAGCGCCGCGTCGTCGGCGTCGCGCGGGACGCCGAGGATACCGTAGAAGTCCCTGGCGGCCACGCTAGGCGTCGACGGGGGAGGCGCCCGAGCTGTCCGGGGCCACGGCCACGGTGACCATCGCGGCCCGGAGCACGCGGCCGTGCAGGAGATAGCCCCGCGCGGTCTCGGCGGCTACCGACATGTCGGGCAGGTCCGCGCTCTGCACCCGCGCGATGGCCTCGTGCCGCTCCGGATCGAAGGGCTGGCCCACCGAGCTGAACGGCGTCACGCCGTACTTCTCGAGCACGCGCAGCAGCTCGCGCTGGATCAGCTCGACGCCGGTGGTGAGGGAGGTCGCCGGCTCGGAGCGCGCCGCCTGCAAGGCCCGGTCGAGATTGTCCAGCACCGGCAGGATGTCGCGCAGCAGGGACTCGTTGGCGTAGCGGGTGTACTCCTCCCGCTCCCGCGCGCTGCGCTTCCGCACGTTGTCGAACTCCGCGACCGTGCGCAGATAGCGGTCCTGCTGGGCTTCCACCTCACGGGTCTTGGTCTCGAGCGCCTCGCGGAGCCGCTGGATCTCCTCCGCCCCCTCGGTCACCGGCCCATCGAAGTGCGAATCGCTCATGGCAGACGCCCAGTATAGCAGACGCGCGCGGGGCCTCCCGGGCCTCCGGGGCTGGGTTAGGGCAGGTACAGGTGCTGGCGGACGCGGGAGAGGGCGCTGGAGACGACGCGCGCGGTCTCGTCGACGACCGACATGACGTCGGAGTAGGGCATGCGGCGGGGCCCCACCACGCCGAGGACGCCGAGGACCTGGTCGCGGTAGGTGTAGGTGGAGGTGATGAGGCTGCAGCCCCGCATGTCCTCCATCGGGTTCTCGCTGCCGATCATGACCTGGATGCCGCGCTCCTCGGCCATCCGGGAGAGCAGGTCGATGAGGCGCGCCTTGTCCTCGAAGGCCCGCAGCACCGAGCGCAGCGTCGCGGTGTCCGACAGGTCCGGATGATCCAGCATGTTGGTGGCGCCGCTCAGGTAGAGCGTCCGGTCGCGCAGCAGGGCGACGACCTCGTCGAGCACGCCCCGGCTCCGCGTCCAGAGGGGATCGAGTGGGTCGGCGGGCGCGGTCAGGTCGTCGAGGATCTCCTGGAAGGTCTTGCCGCGGAAGCGGCGGGTGAGGGCCCGCCCGGTCTCGCGAAGCTCCTCGCTTCCACCCCGCGGGATCGAGTTGATCGGCCGCGCGGTGACCCAGCCGGTGTCCGTCACCAGCACCGCGAGGGCCCGCTCCTCGTCCAGCGCCACCAGCTCGATCCGGTCCAGCGCGGTGTGCTTGAGCGGCGGCGCCAGGAGCACGCCCATCATGTGCGTCCCGGTGGACAGCAGCGACGGCGCCTCCGCCATCAAGCGCTCGGCCGCGTCGGCCTGCGGCACGCCGGAGGGCTGGCCCACCGCGGGCGCCTTGCCCGCCACCCACGGCATGCGCTGGAGATGGTCCACGTAGAAGCGGTAGGCCGCGTCGGTGGGGACGCGGCCCGCGGAGGTGTGGGGCTGCGCCAGGTACCCCAGATCTTCCAGGTCCGCCATCGCGTTGCGGAGGGTGGCCGGGGAGAGGCCGCGGATGTGCCGCCGCGCCACCGCGCGCGAGCCGACCGGCTCACCGGTCTCGACGTACTCGGCGATCACGGCCAGGAGGACCTGGCGGCTTCGCTGATCGAGGGGCGGGGTGGTCATGCGTGATCTTACCGCTAGAGCAGCTCGGTGAACAGGGCGTCGGAGAGAAGGAAGCCGGCCTCGGTGAGACGGACGCGGCCGTTCCCCTCCGTGAGCAGCCCGCGCTCGCGCCAGGCGTCGAGCACCTCGGGCAGGCGCCCGCGCTCGAGCGCGCAGCGCTCGGCGAGCCGCTCGGCCGGGATCCCGTCGCTCGTGCGAAGGCCGAGGATCAGCCGCTCCGCGAGGGCCTGGCGCTCGGTGAGCACCTCGTGGCTCTGCAGGGGGAGCGTCCCGCCTTCCACGAGCGTGCAGTAGCGCTCGACCGGCTTCACGTTGCCGTACCGCACGTGGCCGAGGAAGCCGCAGGCGCCCGGCCCCAGAGCCAGGTACTCCTCCCACCGCCAGTAGCGCTGGTTGTGGCGCGAGCGGAAGCCCGGCCGCGCGTAGTTGGAGACCTCATAATGCTCGAAGCCGGCCTCGCCGGCCAGGCGCGCCAGCTCCCGGTACTGCCCGGTGACCGTCTCTTCCTCCGGGAGCCCGCTCACGCCCGCGGCATGCCAGAGACTGCCTTCGTCGAGGGTGAGGGCGTAGGCGGAGAGATGGTCCGGGCCCCACGCGAGCACGTCCCGCACCGTGCGCGTCCAGGTGTCCAGGTCGAGCGCGGGCAGGCCGTAGATGAGATCCACGCTGATGTTGTCGAAGCCGGCCTCGCGGGCGGCCCGGAACGCGGCCGCGGCCTGGGCGGCCGAGTGCCGCCGATCGAGCCGCGGCAGGATCCCATCGTCGAGGCTCTGCACGCCGAGGCTGATCCGGGTCACTCCCGCTTCCCGATAGCCGGCGAGGCGGGCCACCGTGACGTCGTCGGGATTGCACTCCACGGTGACCTCGGCGCCGGGGTCGAGCCGGAAGCGGGTCCGGATGCGCTCGAGCACCGCGGCCATCTGGGGGACGTCGAGCAGCGACGGCGTGCCCCCGCCGAGGAAGAGGGTGTCGAGCGTGACGCGACCCGCCCACGGCGCCGCCGCGGCCAGGTCGCACTCCCGCAGCAGCGCGGTGAGGAAGCGATCGAGCCCGCCCGGGGTGTAGGGCGCGGTGTTGAAGGAGCAGTAGCCGCACCGCTCCGCGCAGAAGGGCAGGTGCACGTAGACCCCGAGCCGATCGGCGCGGGGGATCAGCGACGCTAGGGCAGGTACTTGCCCAGCCGTTGCCAGCGCAGCCAGTGCCCGTCCCCGTTCCACGACCAGTAGATCAAGAAGGCCTTGCCGCGGATCTTCTCCCGGCGCACGAAGCCCCAGTAGCGGCTGTCCTGGGAGTTGTCCCGGTTGTCCCCCATCACGAAATAGGAGCCCTCGGGCACCTTGAGCGGGTCGCACCCGTAGGCGTAGCTGCACTGGGCCGACGGCGGGCCGGAGAAGGAGCCGGGCCGCACGTAGGGCTCGTCGATGGAGTGGCCGTTGAGCAGCACGCGGTTGTCGCGCACCTGGATGGTGTCGCCGCCCACCGCGATGATCCGCTTGATGAAATCGCGCGTCTCGTCGTTGGGATACTTGAACACCACCACGTCCCCGTGCCGCGGATCGCGCAGGCCGGGCAGGTGACGATCGGTCAGGGGGATCTCGGCCCCGAAGAGGAACTTGTTCACCAGGATGTAGTCGCCGATCAGCAGCGTGTCCATCATGGAGCCGGAAGGAATCGTGAAGGCCTGCACCGCGAACTGGCGGATGAAGAGGGCCAGGAGCACCGCGATGATGATCGCTTCCGAGTACTCCCGGAAGAGCGACTTGCGACGGGGCCGGGCGATGGGAGGTGGCGATCCGATGTCGCGGTCGGGACGGACCTGGAGATCGTTCATGCGCGAGCCGCTCAGCTCTTGAGCACCGACAGGAACGCTTCCTGCGGCACCTCGACCCTGCCGACCTGTTTCATCCGTTTCTTGCCTTCCTTCTGCTTCTCGAGCAGCTTGCGTTTGCGGGTGATGTCGCCGCCGTAGCACTTGGCGGTGACGTTCTTACCCATGGCCTTGACCGTCTCCCGGGCGATGACCCGGCTGCCGATCGCGGCCTGGATCGCGACCTCGTAGAGCTGGCGGGGAATCACCGCGCGCAGCTTCTCGGCGAGGGCCTTGCCCTTCTCGTAGGCCTTCTCGCGGTGGACGATGATGGAGAGCGCGTCCACCGGATCCCCGTTGAGGAGGATGTCGAGCTTGACCATGTCGGAGGCCCGGAACTCCAGGAAGTCGTAGTCGAAGGAAGCGTAGCCCTTGGAGATGGACTTGAGCCGGTCGTAGAAGTCCACCACGATCTCGCTCAGCGGGAAGTCGAACTGGATGTGGACGCGCTTGCCCACGTACTCGAGCGACTTGTGCTCGCCCCGCTTCTCCTGGGCGAGCTTGTAGATCTCGCTCATGAACTCGGTGGGCACGAAGATCGAGCCGCGCACGTAGGGCTCCTCGATGCGCTCGATCCGGTCGACCGGGGGCAGCTTGGAGGGGTTCTCCACCTCGAGCGTCTCGCCCGCCATCGTGATCACCTTGAAGCGCACGCTGGGCGCGGTGACGATGAGCGAGAGATTGAACTCCCGCTCGAGCCGCTCCTGCACGATCTCGAGGTGGAGCATGCCGAAGAAGCCGCAGCGGAACCCGTAGCCGAGGGCGAGCGAAGTCTCCGGTTCGAAGTTGAACGCGGAGTCGTTCAGGCGCAGCTTCTCGAGCGCGTCGCGCAGGCCCTCGTAGTCGGTGTCCTCGATCGGGTACAGCCCCGCGAAGACCATGGGCTTGGCGTCGCGGTAGCCGGGGCACGGCTCCGCGGTCGGGTGCAGCACGTCGGTGATGGTCTCGCCGATCTTGGCGTCGGCCACCCGCTTGATCGCGGCGGTGAGATAGCCGACCTGGCCCGCGGTCAACTCGTCCACCGGCCGCATGTCGGGGGAGAAGACGCCGATCTGCTGGACCTCGAGGGTCTTGCCGTTGGACATGAACAGCACCCGCGAGCCCGCGCGGACGCGCCCGTCGATCAGGCGGATGTAGACCACGACCCCCTGATAGGAGTCGTAGAACGAGTCGAAGACGAGGGCCTTGAGCGGGGCGTCCACGTCGCCCTTGGGCGGCGGCACCCGCGCCACGATCGCCTCGAGCACCTCCGGCACCCCGGTCCCGTGCTTGGCCGAGATCGTGAGGGCCTCGTCCCCGTCGAGGGTGAGGATCTCGGTGATCTGGTTCCGGGTGGCCTCGACGTCGGCGGCGGGCAGGTCGATCTTGTTGATGACCGGGATGATCTCGAGGCCGCTGTCCAGCGCGAGGTAGAAGTTGGCGAGAGTCTGCGCCTCGACCCCCTGGGCGGCGTCCACGATGAGGATCGCCCCTTCGCAGGCGGCGAGGGACCGGGAAACCTCGTAGGAGAAGTCCACGTGGCCCGGCGTGTCGATGAGGTTGAGCGTGTACTCCTGCCCGTCGCGCGCCTTGTAGAGCAGGCGCACCGCGTGGGCCTTGATGGTGATCCCGCGTTCCTTCTCCAGGTCCATCGAGTCCAGGACCTGGTCCACCGCCTTCTTGGCGTCCATGGTCCCGGTGAGGGACAGGAGCCGGTCGGCCAGGGTGGACTTGCCGTGGTCGATGTGGGCGACGATGGAGAAATTGCGGATCAGATCGGTGGCCATCCGGCTAAGAATAGCACGCCCTTGCGCGGCCCGTCGGGAGCCGGGCGCGGTCCCGGATCCGCTAGGCGCGGGTGCCGGGGGGGACCACCGTGTCGGCCTCCAGGACCGCGGTGAAACCGAGCTCGGCATTGGCGCCGATCCGGGCGCCCGCGCCCACGATGCAGTCGCGCAGCACCGCGCCCGGGCCCACCACCACGCCGTCCCACAGGATGGCACCCTCGACCCGGGCGCCCGCGCCCACGACGCACCCGGCGCCGAGCACCGCGTTCGGGCCTACCCGCGCTCCCGACTCGACCCGGGTGCCCGCGCCGACCACGCACGGGCCGGTGACCGTCGCGTCCGGGGCGACCTGGACGCCCGGCGCGATGGCGCGCCCGTCGGGGGCCGCGCCGACGGGCGCGAGCGGGCTGGTGACCCGCCCGGCCAGCAGGTCGAGCTGGCCCTGGCGGTACTTGGCGGGGCTGCCGATGTCGAGCCAGTAGTTGCCCGCGACCCAGCCGAAGAACGGCACCCGGTCCCGCAGCAGCCCGGGGAACGTCTCGCGCTCGATGGACACCGCGCGCCCGGTGGGAATCGCCGCGACCACCTCGCGATCCAGCGCGTAGACGCCCGCGTTGACGGTGTCCACCCTCGCCTGCCCGGGCAGGGGCTTCTCCACGAAGCTCCGCACCCGCCCGTCCGCCTCGAGCTCGACGAGCCCGTACAGGGAGGGGTCGGCGACGCGGGTGAGGTAGAGCGTCGCGCGCGAGCCGCGCTCTGCATGGAAGCGCAGCATCGCGGAGAGATCGAGATCGGCCAGGACGTCGCCGTTCAGCACGACCACGAGGCCGCGCACGAGGTCCACCGCGTTGCGGACGCCGCCCGCGGTGCCGAGCGGGTCCGTCTCCACCGCGTAGCGCAGGTGTACCCCGTGGGCCGCGCCGTCGCCCATGATCCGCCGGATCTCGTCCACCATGTAGGAGCAGGACAGCACCACGTCGGTGATGCCGTGCTGGCGGAGGAGGGCGAGCTGGTAGGCGATGAACGGGATGTTGAGGAGGGGAACGACCGGCTTGGGCGTGGTCAGCGTCAGGGGCCGGAGCCGGGTGCCCTGGCCGCCCGCGAGGATGACCGCGGTTATTTCGTCGGGACCCAGGGCTCCGCCTCGCTGATCAGCATCACGGGAATGCCATCGCGCACCGGGTAGGCCTTGCGGCAGGCGCGGCAGATGATGCGGGTTTCCTCGAAGGTCAGCTCGACGCCCTTGCAGGCGGGGCAGGCCAGGATCGCCCGCAGCTCTTCGTCGATCATGGCGCGATCTCCTTTTTGAAGAAGCCGAAGGTGCGTCGGAGGCCCTCGGCGAGGGACACGGTGGGCTTCCAGCCGAGCGCGCGCGCGGCGAGCCCGGGGGAGAGACAGCTCCGGCGCTGCTCGCCCGGCCGGGCGGGCGCGTGCTGGGCTTTCACGGTCGAGCCCGACGCCTGCACCAGCCCCTGGTAGAGGTCGTTCACCGACGTCTCGATGCCGGTGCAGACGTTGACCCCTCCGGTGGCCTCGGGATGCTCGAGGGCCCGGACGTTGGCGGCGGCCACGTCCTCCACGTAGGTGTAGTCGCGAGTCTGGCCCCCGTCCCCGTTGATGATGGGGGCCTGACCGGTCAGCAGCCGGTGGCAGAAGATGGCGATCACGCCCGCCTCGCCCTGGGGATTCTGGCGCGGCCCGTAGATGTTGGCGTAGCGGAGCGAGATGCCGCTGATGCCGTAGATGCCGGTCCACGCGCTGACGTACTGCTCCACCGCGACCTTGGTGATGCCGTAGGGCGAGATCGGCAGGCTCGGATGGCTCTCCGGGGTGGGGATGACGTCGGTGTCCCCGTAGCCCGCGCCGCCGCTCGACGAATAGATCACCCGGCGGACGCGGTAGCGCCGGCAGCACTCGAGCAGCGCGACCCCGCCCCCGATGTTCACGCTGGCGTCGAACACCGGATCCGTCACCGAGCGGCCGACCGACGCCTGGGCGGCCAGGTGGGCCACCACCTCCGGCCGCTCGGTCTCGAAGACGCGGGCCAGCCCGGCGCTGCGTAGATCGATCTCGTGGAAGCGGGCG
>DATFUK010000285.1:0-5064 GCA_035260865.1 Candidatus Methylomirabilota bacterium
TGATCCTGATCACCGGGCCGACCGGCTCCGGCAAGACCACCACCCTGTACTCGGCCATCCACACGATCAACTCGCCGGACATCAACATCATGACCGCCGAGGACCCGGTCGAGTACAACCTGAAGGGCGTCAACCAGGTGCAGGTCAACGACGAGATCGGGCGCACCTTCGCGGCCTGTCTCCGGAGCTTCCTGCGCCAGGACCCCGACGTGATCCTCGTCGGTGAGACCCGAGACCTCGAGACGGCCCAGATCGGCATCCGGGCCGCCCTGACCGGCCACCTCGTGCTCTCCACGCTCCACACCAACGACTGCCCGTCCACCCCGGCCCGGCTCCTCGACATGGGCATCCCGCCCTTCCTCGTGTCGTCCTCGCTGCAGCTGATCCTGGCCCAGCGGCTCGGCCGGAAGATCTGCAAGGACTGCAAGGAGCCGTACGAGGCGAGCGAGGAGAGCCTGGCTCCCTACGGGCACGTGCCCCAGGGGACCGGCACCGTGAACTTCTACAAGGGCAAGGGCTGCCAGACGTGCAACTTCACCGGGATGAAGGGCCGGGTGGCCATCTACGAGGTCATGCCGGTGACCACCGAGCTGCGCGATCTCATGCTGCGCAACGCCACCACCAATGAGATCCGTGACACCGCGGTCTCGCAGGGCATGAAGACGCTCCGGCAGAACGCGCTGCAGAAGGTGGTGGACGGCATCACGACGGTGGAGGAAGTGTTGCGGGTCACGCTCGGGTAGGTGGCCCCGAGGGGGCTACCCCCGCCCCCGGGCTAGACGGTGGGGGTGCGCCAGGTGCCGCGCAGGCGGTCCACCGCGCGGCCGAGCGCGGTGCGGACGCCCTCGTTGTTCACGTTACGGTCCGCGACCACGGTCACGTAGCCGACCGGGCTGCCCCCCACGAAGACGGTCCCGTCGTCCGCCGAGAAGAGCGCGGTGCGGAAGGCTCCCCGCTCCAGCCGGCTCGCCCCCAGCTCCAGCTCCCGCCCGAGGGTGGCCGCGAGCGCGGCGAGCGCCTCCACCGGGAAGCGGGGCGGCAGCTCCGAGGTGATGACGAGGCCGTCCGGCGTCACGATGAGGCCCCCCCGCACCCCGTCGAGGCGGGTCAGCTCGGAGAGCGTCTCGCGGAACGCCTGCGCCCGAGACGGGCGCGGGACGTTGGGACCGCCCAGAGGCGTCGAGTCGGAAGTGGGTTGCGGGTCGGCCACGGGGCTCAGGCCTTGATGTTCAGATCGGTCCACAGACGGCCCACCTGCACCAGCCCCGCTCCCACCTCGACCTCGCGGGCGAGCGCGACACCGAGGATGACGCCGCCGTCGCTGCGGAGGAAGGTCGTCTCCGCCGCGCCCTCGATCACGCCCCGTCGCATCGCGCCGAGCCCGGCACGGGCGAGCGTGGCGGAGGCGATGCGGTAGACCTGGGTCATGTGCAGCCCGAGGTGCTTCTGGCGCTCCTCGCTCCCCTGGGCGAACACGAGCGTCCCGTCGGCGTGCGTCAGCACGAGGTCGTGCGCCCCCGGCGGCAGTCGCAGCCGCTCGGTGGAGATCGTCCCGATCGCGGACGAGGTCCCCGCGGCGGGCGCGGTCCAGGTGGCCACCATCTCCTGGAGCGCCTTCGCTTCCGGGAAATCCGGGAAATACTGGATCGCCCGATCGAGGAATGGCCGGCATCCCTCGATATCTCCCTCTTCCAGCGCGATGCGCGCCAGGCCGAACAGGGCCCGGGGGTGGTAGGGATCGAGCGCGAGCACGCGCCGGAACGACGCCTTGGCCGCGGGCATCTCACGGAATACCACGTGCAGGTAAGCGTCCAGCAGGTGCCCGACCGCGATGTTGGGCGAGACGCGCAGTCCCTCGGTGATCAGCTCGGCGGCGTCCTCGTAGCGCCCTTCGTGGCGATACTGGTCGGCCAGGCGGAAGAGAGAGGAAGCCGAGCGCGGCTTGACGAGCCCGGTGATGCCGCTCCAGGTGCGCTCGAGGAACGTCGCTAGGCCCACTCGCCGACCCCCCTCGTCAAGGGCTGCCCAGCCAGGAGATCAATCACTGCCGCTCATCATAGCATGCGGGCACGGAGGGGATTCCAAACTACGGGTACCGGCTGAATCCCGAGGGAAGATGCGCGTTGGGGCCGCCCACGGGGCAAGGGGGCCCGGCGGCGCGAGGACGCCCGGCGGTCCTGGGGTCGCGAAGGAGGCCAGAGGCTCATTGGCCGGTCCCGTGCCATCGGTACGCTACACTGCTCGCGCGGCCCCGGCGATGGAGAGACGCGCGAACCTGATGACCCTCGCGGCGATGATGCCGACGGGCCTGCTCCTCCTGGCCCTGGTGGGCGGCGCGGGCGTCTTCGCGGCGGACGGTGCGCGCGTGATCGCGTTCCCGTACCCGATGGACTACGGCGAGGGCCCGCTGCTGGCCCAGACGCGGGCGCTGGGACATCGCGAGAACATCTACCGTGCCGATCTGGGCTCGCCGCCGTACACCATCAGCAACTACCCGCCGCTCTATCCGCTCGTGCTGAGCCCGGTGGCCCGGCTCGTGGGCCCCGCGTTCTGGTACGGTCGCCTGCTCTCCTGGCTGAGTATCGCGGCCGCCGCGACGCTGATCGGCCTGATCGTGCATGCCCTCACGGGCGATCGCCTGGCCGCGGTGGTCGGTGGTCTCACGCTGCTCGCGTTCCCGCCCGCGTCATACTGGGCCGGGCTCTACCGGGTGGACGCCTTCGCGCTCGCGCTCAGCCTGGGCGGACTCTACCTCTGCGTCCGCCGTCCCGACGCGCGATGGACGGTGCCGCTCGCGGCACTGCTGCTCACCGCGGCCATCTTCACGCGCCAGTCGTACGGGCTGGCCGCCCCGCTCGCCGCGGCCGCCTGGCTCCTCGCGGGCGGGCGTGGGCGCCGGGCGCTGGCCCTGCTCGGCCTGGTGGCGGCCCTCGGCGCCGTGCTCTTCGCCGGGCTCGAGTGGCTCACCCGGGGCGGCTTCTCGTTCAACATCGTCACCGCCAACCTGAACGCGTACCAGGTCGGCTCGCTCGAGCGCTATCTGGCCGACGTGTGGGCGCTCATGCCGATCGCGCTCACCGCGGCCGGCCTGTTCCTGCTGGTGGCCGGCGCCCTCCGCGTGCCGTCGTGGCGCCTCGTCGGGCCCTACCTGATCGGCGCCGCACTCTCGGGATTCACGATCGGCAAGGTCGGCTCGAACGTGAACTACCTCCTGGAGCTGGGCGCGGCGGTGGCCATGGCCCTCGGCGCTCTGCTCGCCTGGCTCGGGCCCCGCCGGGCGGTGACCACCGCGGTGTCGCTCCTGCTGGCGCTCGACGTGGCCCTGATGGTCCTGGCGTCCCCCTACCGCGCGGTGACCCACGCCCGCCTCGGCCAGCTCGCGGACGCGCGTCGGCTCGAGGGGCTGGTGCGCGAGGCCGGCGGGATCGTGCTCGCCGACGAGGACATGGGGCTGCTGGCCAGGGCCGGGCTGCCCATCTTCTTCCAGCCGTTCGAGATGACTCAGCTCGCGCGCGCGGGGCGATGGGACCAGCGCCCGCTGCTCGGCGACATCGAGCGCCAGGCCTTCGCGGCGATCCTGATCTACACCATTCCCGAGGTGCCGCTCCACCGGGACCGATGGACCGACGAGATGCTCCAGGCGATCGAGCGGCGCTACGTGGTGTCCGAGCGGGTCGGCCAGACGCTCGTGTTTCGCCCTCGACGCGGCTGAGCCCGGCCTACTTCGTGGCTTGGTCCCCGGGCAGCTCGATGAGCCAGAACTTCTGGTCGCCCTTGACGAGCCGGGTGCCCCGGCTGAGGAAGTCGGCCAGCAGGGTGAGGCGCGCCTCGTTCTCCTCGCGCGTCCGCCGCTCGTCCACGATGGGGGAGCGGCGGTAGTCGAACAGGAGATCGTGTCGGACCAGCAGGTGGGTGATCCCGTCGGCGCGGACGCGCGCGCGGATCTCCTCGTATCCGGCCGCCGTCCGCACGTAGCGGGTCAGGGTGTAGTCCTCGAAGATGAAGTCCGAGAAGTACGGCCGCTCCAGGTGATAGGTGTCGCGGCGCATGTTGATGAGCCACACCTTGGCGGTCGGCGGCAGCTCCCGGTTCACGACCTCGTAGTACGGGTAGTAGTCGAGGCGCCGGCGGAGGAACTCGGCACGGCCCTCGCCGCCCAGCGCGACGCGCGCCGGGTCCATCGCCAGGAACCACGCGAGCGTGACGGGCACCCCGAGCGCGGCGGCGCCCAGGATCAGGGCGCGGAGGGCGCGACCTCTCGTCCCCCCGAGCGCGGCTCCCGCCGCTGCGATCGCGACCGCGAGGCCGGGCAGCGCGGGCAGCAGGTAGCGGAGCTGCTGGCTCGAGAAGAGCCAGAAGACGAACAGGCAGGCCGAGACCAGCACCGCCAGCCGCAGCTCGACGTCGAGGTGTCGTCTCCAGAGCGTGCCGGCGAGCAGGGGCAGCGCGAAGGCGACCGCGATGCCGAGCACACCGTCGTAGAACTGTGGCTGATCCGGCTGCGCGGCGACCGCCAGGCGCAGTGGGGTCAGGAGGTAGTCGAGCCCGCCCTGGGCACTCCCGTAGAGCGAGAACAGCGTCTCGTAGAGCCGGGAGCGCTCGAGGTCCCACCCCGGTGCCTGGGCCGGCCAGATTCCCAGGTAAAAGGGGAAGAGCGGGCTGCCGGTGCGGATCCAGTTCCGCGTGTACCACGGTGCGGCGAGCGCCACGCCCGCGCCCAGGGCGACGACGGCCGAGCCCGCGATCGCCGCGGTGCCGGAGGCAGGGCCCGACCGCCCGGAGGCGGGCGCGAGGGCGCGCAGGAGGGCCAGCAGGGCGAGGGGCAGGATCACGAACGCGGCGCTCAGCTTGATGGAGAGCGCGCCGCCGACTCCGACGGTGATCCAGACCAGGTGCCGCGCGTCGAGCGTGGTCCACCACCGCCCGAACGCCCGCACCGCCAGCGCGGTGTAGGCGGCGAGGGCCAGGTCCACGTAGGCGCTGGCCGCGACGTCGTACGCGGTGGGGACCCACGCGACGATCAGCGCGGCCGCCGTGGCCCAGGCGCGATCGAGCCCGCGCTCC
>DATFUK010000286.1:0-2769 GCA_035260865.1 Candidatus Methylomirabilota bacterium
GTCACCTGCTTGCGCTCGCCCTTGAGCGCGCCCGCGGTGGTGAGGATCTTCTCGGCCAGGTGCTTCGGGGTGTAGACGGTCGGCGAGGCGAACTGATCGGGAGGAGCGGCCCGCGCGGGCTCAAGCTTCGCCGCGAGGGCGGCACCGCAGTGGTGGCAGAACCGGTTGCCCGGCGGATTCTCCGCCTGGCAGGCGGGACAGACGGCGGCCAGGCGCGCACCGCATCCGCCGCAGAACTGGGCGGCGGCCGGATTCGGCTGGCCGCAGCCAGAGCAGATCATGCTCTGGCCATCGGGTCTAGCTCTCGCGCCACGCGCCGGCCTGATCGAGCGCCGCGGTCGCCTCCGCGTCCAGCTTGAGCTCGATCCCGCCCACCAGCTCCTTGAGCTGGACGACCGACGTCGCGCTCGCGATCGGGGCGGTGATTCCCGGCCGGTGCGCGAGCCACGAGAGCGACACCTGCGCGGGGGTGGCATTGGCGGCCGCCGCCACCTTCTCGACCGCGCCGAGTACCCGGAAGCCCCGCTCGTTCATGTAGGTCTTCTCCACCCCGCCGGCCCGCGCCGTCTTGGGCAGCGCTTCGCCCGAGCGGTACTTGCCCGAGAGGAACCCGCTCGCCAGCGAGGAGTACGGGATCACCCCGACACCCTGCTCGAGGCAGAGCGGCTCGAGCTCGCGCTCGTACTCGTCGCGGATCACCAGGTTGTACTTGGGCTGCAGGCACTCGTAGCGCGCGTAGCCGTGCCGGTCGCTCTCCCAGAGCGCCCGGGTCAGCCGCCACGCCTGGTAGTTCGAGCAGCCGAGGTAGCGCACCTTGCCCTGGCGCACCAGGTCGTCGAAGGCGCGGAGCGTCTCCTGGAGCGGCGTCTCCTTGTCGTCCCAGTGAGCCTGGTAGAGATCGATGTAGTCGGTCTTCAACCGCTGCAGCGAGGCCTCGACCCCTTCCATGATGTGCGTGCGCGAGAGCCCGGAGTCGTTCGGCCCCGATCCCATCGGCCCCATGACCTTGGTGGCGATGAGCACGCTCGCGCGATGTTTGCGCGCGGCCAGCCAGAGGCCGAGCGCGATCTCGGACTCCCCGCCCTTGTTGCCGGGCGCCCAGCGGGAGTAGACGTCGGCGGTGTCGATGAAGTTGCCGCCCGCCTCGACGTAGGCGTCCAGCACCGCCTCGGAGGCCTTCTGGTCCGTCGTCCATCCGAACGTGTTGCCGCCCAGGCACAGCGCGGACACCTTGAGCCCGGTTCGCCCCAGCTTGCGCATCAGCATGGTGAGTCTCCTATTTCCAGAGTTGGCGGGACGCCAGCCGCGCGCCCTCGGTCATGGATGTGAGCTTGGCCCAGACGATCTCGGGCTCGACCAGCGGCTGCGAGCGCGCGAAGGTCGCGAAGCCGCAGTCGCTGCCCGCGATCACCCGCTCCCGCCCCACCACCTCCGCGTAGCGGACGAGGCGCTGGGCGACCAGCTCGGGGTGCTCGATGAAGTTGGTGGTGGTGTCGAGCACGCCCGGGATGATCACCTTGTCGTCGGGCAGCTTGGTCTGCCGGAACTCGACCCATTCGTGCGCGTGGCGCGGGTTGGCGCCCTCGAAGGAGAGCGCCTGCGGGCGCGCCTTCAGCACCACCGGCAGGATCTCGCGGAGCGGGATGTCGCGGTGGTGCGGGCCCTCGTAGTTGCCCCAGCAGAGGTGCAGGCGGATGCGGTCGGGCGGGATGTCGCGCAGGGCGTGATTCAGCGCCTCCACGTTGGCCGCCGCGATCTTCACGAACTCGGCGTTGCTCAGCTCGGGGAAGGCCAGGTGCCGGCTCATCGCCAGGTCCGGGCAATCCACCTGGAGCACGAAGCCGGCGCGGTGGATGGCGTCGTACTCCTCCTTCATCACGTCCACCAGCCGGGCCAGGTACGCCTCGCGGGTCGGGTAGTAGGTGTTCTGGAGGAAGTGGGCGATCACCCCCGGCGACGCGGCGGTCATGAAGGCCTCGGTGGGGGAGGCGCCGTCCACCGCCGCGCGCAGGTTGGCCACGTCCTTCTGCACCGCGGCGCGGTCCTTCCAGTCGATGGGGCCGTTGCAGGCCGGCCGCATGATCGCGGCCCGGCGCTCGGCGCGGGCGGCCGCCTCCGGGAAGTCGGCCCAGTCCGCTCGCTTGGCGGCCCCGCTCTGGCCGTCGAAGCCGGTGAGCCGGTGGCGCACATAGGTCGAGTAGCCCACCTTGCCCTGCTCGCCGTCGCTGACCACGTCCACCCCCGCGCTCACCTGCTGGCGCACGATGTCGGCGACCGCGCCGCGGACACGGGCCTCGAGCGCGGCCGGGTCGGGGGCCGCGCCGGTATCGAGGCCGTCGAGCATCCCGGCCAGGTCGGGCGGGCGCGGCAGGCTGCCGGTATGGGTGGTGAGAATGCGGTCCGTGCTTCGCTTCATGGGGGCGAGCGAAATCTGACTCCACTCGCGAGAGATTGTCAAGAATGCTACAGTCTCCCCCGACCCGGCCCTGATCTCCCTACCACGAGGAGGATCGCCATGGGACGCGCTTACCACGTCATCGACGCCGACGGCCACGTGCTCGAACCGGTGGACATCTGGGACAAGTACATCGACCCGGCGTACCGTGACCGCGCCCCGCGCATCGTCATCGACACGGACGGCAAGGAGCGCCTCCTCGTCGAGGGCCAGGTGCTGGGCAGCAAGAAGGGCTTCGGGGTCATCGGGGCGATCGGGGCCCGCCAGGGCGGAATCCCGGAGGAGACCATGAAGTACGTGGAGGGCCGGCGGGG
>DATFUK010000287.1:0-5314 GCA_035260865.1 Candidatus Methylomirabilota bacterium
AACGGATCGCCACATCGCTCGAGATGTAGGCGATGGGGAAGGCGCCCGCCTCGTCGAAGGACATGCCGGGCGGGATCGGGAACGTCTCGGCCTCCTTGGCCACCGCCTGCTCGGCGAGCCCGCCCCACGCGAGCGTGGCCATCACGCGGTCGCCCGGCTTGAAGCGGGTCGCGCCGGCTCCGCAGCGCGCGACCACGCCCGCGGTCTCGAGCCCGGGGCTGAACGGGAACGGCGGGCGCGTCTGGTACTTGCCCGCCACCATGATCGAGTCCGCGTAGTTCACCGAGGTGGCGCGCACGTCGATGAGCACCTCGTCGGCGGCGGGCGCGGGCGGGGCGATCTCCTCCACGGTCAAGGTGTCGATCGGTCCCCACGCTCGGCAGATCAGGGCGCGCATCGCGGTGGAGTATAACTCAGCGTGCCGGAGTCGGCGCCGGCCGCTCGGGAGCGCGCAATCTCGGGGCCTGATTACGCCGTCGAGACCGTGTATACTGGTCCCCTCGGTCGCAACACCCGCGAGGAAAGGACCCCCGTGCCCCGGACTCCAACGAAGTCGTACAGCTGCAGTGTCGTCTCGGAAACCGTCTCGATCTCGCTGCGCCGCCGCCAGTCGCTCGGCGGCCACGGCAAGCTCTTCGTTCGCTGCAGCGAGACCGAGTGCCAGTACATCGACACGAATGAGCCGCCCTGCCCGCTGACCCTCCAGCTGTTCGAGGCGGAGATCGCGGAGCGGATGGCCCAGCGGACCGAGTAACGCCCGGCGTTATTTCTTCGCGCCGGCCGCCGGCCGCGTGTATGCTGTAGTCACTGCAACATCGCAGACCGCGTTTCCCGTCCTCTTCCGCATCGTGGGGCGCGCCAAGAAATCCGCGGAAGACTGTACGGGCCCGGCTGTGCCCGCAAGAGGTTACTCGCTCCATGTCTTTCTCCGAATTCCCGCTTCATCCCGATCTGCTCCGTGGCGTCGAGGCCCTGGGCTTCCAGGCGCCGACCGCCATCCAGCGTGACGCCATTCCCCCGGCCATGGCCGGGCGCGACGTGCTCGCCTGCGCCATGACCGGCAGCGGCAAGACCGCGGCGTTCCTGCTGCCCATCATCCAGAAGCTGATCGGGCTCCCCCGGGGCACCACGCGCGCCCTCATCATCGCCCCCACCCGCGAGCTCGCGGCCCAGATCGACGAGCACCGCGGCCAGCTCGCCCGCCACACGCGGGTGAGCGGCGCGGCCATCTTCGGCGGCGTGGGCATGGGTCCGCAGGAGTCGGCGCTCCGCCGCGGGGTGGACATCCTGGTCGCCACCCCCGGCCGGCTGCTCGATCACATGCGCTATCCCTACACCAAGCTCGACGGCCTCCAGGTGCTGGTGCTGGACGAGGCCGACCGCATGCTGGACATGGGCTTCCTGCCGGACATCCAGCGGATCCTGAAGCAGCTTCCGGCGCGCCGGCAGAACCTGCTGCTCTCCGCGACCATGCCCGGTCCCATCGCGCAGCTCGCCAAGCAGATCCTCCACGATCCGGTGGCGATCCAGATCGAGCGGCCGTCCGCGCCCGCGGTCGGCATCACCCACACCGTGTACCAGGTGCCCCAGGAGCTGAAATCGGCGCTGCTGGTCGAGCTGCTCAAGCAGCCCGGCACGCGCAGCGTGCTCGCCTTCACGCGCACCAAGCACCGGGCGAACCGGCTGGCCGACTACCTGGCCCGGCACGGGGTCAAGGCCGACCGCATCCACGGCAACCGCAGCCAGGCGCAGCGGACCCAGGCGCTGGCCGGCTTCAAGGACGGGCGCTTCCAGGTGCTGGTGGCCACCGACATCGCGGCCCGCGGCATCGACATCGACGCGCTCAGCCACGTCATCAACTTCGACGTGCCGGGCATGCCCGACGAGTACATCCACCGGGTCGGCCGCACCGCGCGGGCCGAGGCGGTGGGCGACGCGCTCACGCTGGTCTCGCCGGACGAGGAGGGGGACCTGCGCGGCATCGAGCGCGCGGTGGGCTCGCGCTTCACGCGCGCCCAGCTCCCGGGCTTCGATTACACCAAGCGGCCGGCCGACAAGCTGGAGATCCCGCTGGCCGAGCGCATCGCGCAGATCCGCGCCCGCAAGGCCGAGGATCGCCAGCGCGCCCGCGCCAACGCCGAGCGGCGCGCGGCCCACGGCGCCCGCCCCGCCCAGCTCACCCGCAGCCGCTAAACCTGGGGTCAGGTCTTGAATTACGACATTTCTCAGCCTCGGCGATGAATCGCCGAGCGCCGGGAATGTCGTAATTCAAGACCTGACCCCAAAACGGTCGAACCGCAAGCTTTTCCAGAGGGGATCGCGCGCGTCCTGGCCCAGGGCGAGGCGCGCGAGGATGTCGCCGATCATCGGGCTGAGCGCGAAGCCGTGGCCCGAGAAACCGGCGGCCACGAGCAATCCGCCGATGCCGGGGACCGGGCCCAGGATGGGCAGGTCGTCCGGCGTGAAGGCCTCGAGCCCCGCCCACCTCCGCGCGAGCGCGCACTCGCCCACCGGGGCAAACACCGCGCGCGCCGTCTCGAGGCTCGCCCGCACGCTCTCCTCCAGCATCTCGTAGCGATTGCCCGCGTGGTCGGTGACGCGCGCGGGCCAGCCCCCGCCGATCAGGTACGCGCCGTCGTCCAGCTGCTTCAGGCTGAGCCGGCGGTCGAAGGCGCCCAGCACCGGCCGGAGCGCGGGCGCGCCCGGCGCGGTGAGCAGCATCTGGAGCGGGCGCGTCTCGATCGGCAGCGGCACGCCGATCCCGGCGAGGAGCGCCGCGCTCCACGCGCCCGCGGCCACGATCGCCACGTCACAGGCCTCGCGCGCGCCGTCGCCGCGCTCGACGCCCACCACCCGGCCGTAGTCCACCGCGAGCGCGCGCACCGCGGCGCCCTCCTCGACCCGCGCGCCGCTCCGCCGCGCCGCGCGCGCGAAGGCCTCCGTCGCGGGCAGCGCCTCGGCCTGGCCGTCCTCGGGCGCGTACACCCCGCCGAGGCAACCCGCCGCGATTCCGGGGGCGAGCGCCCGCGCACCCTGCGCGTCCACGAGCTCTACCGCTACCCCGTCGGCGCGCTGCTCCGCCACCCAGGGCCCCGCCGCGCGCCACGCCGCCTCGTCGAGCGCGAGCCGCAGGCCCCCGGTGCGCCGGTACCGCGTCGGCGCCTCCAGCTCGCGATCGAGGCCGGGCCACCGCGCGAGGCTCGCGAGCGCGAGCGCCCGCTCCGCGGGGTCGCGCCCCATCGCCCGCACGCCCGCCGCGCTGGCCCCGGAGGCGGCGTGGCCCACGCGGACGCGCTCCAGCACGGTGACATGCGCGCCGGGATCGGCGCGGCGCAGGTGAAAGGCGGCGGAGAGCCCCATGAGCCCGCCGCCCACGATCACGACCCGGATCGTCATGGCGCCCGAGTCTAGCAGACTGGCCTTTCGGGCCGCGCGGCGGTAATCTTTCCAGAACCCCTCATGCTCAAGACCATCCGTTACGAAGCGCCCCGGCCGGCCGCCGCGCCCGGAGAGACCATCGTCACCAGCACGTGCGGCCACAACTGTGGCGGCCGCTGCGTGGTCAACGCCCACGTGCGCGACGGGCAGATCGTCAAGATCAGCACCGATCCGCGCAAGTGGACCCCGGAGGTGGCCCCGCTCCACGCCTGCGTGCGCGGGTTCGGCCAGCTCGAGCGGTTGAATCACCCGGACCGGCTGATCCACCCGATGCGGCGCATGGGCCCGCGCGGCGCCGGGCAGTTCGAGCGCATCGGCTGGGACGAGGCGCTCGACGAGGTCGCGAGCCAGATGCTCCGCATCCGCGAGGCCCACGGGCCGGCGGCCATCCTCGACTGCTCGCGCACCGGCAGCCTCTCGATGCTGCACAGCCGCTCCACCGTCAAGCGCCTGCTCTACATGTTCGGCGGCTGCACCGAGCTGTGGACGAACATCTCGGCGGAGGCCGAGGTCTTCGCGGTGCGCCAGACCTACGGGGCCAAGGCCGACTACAAGAGCGCGGGCCGCGAGCCGACCGACTACGTGAACTCGCGACTGATCGTCATGTGGGGCTGGAGCCCGGCCGACGGCACCTTCGGCACCGGCACGCTGCAGTACCTGAAGCTCGCCAAGCAGCGCGGCGTGAAGATCATCTGCGTGGATCCGCGGCGCACCCGCACGAGCTGGGAGCTCGCGGACCAGCACGTGTTCATCAACCCCGCGACCGACACCGCCGCGCTCATCGCGATGGCCCACGTGATCCTCACCGAGGGGCTGCACGATCAGGCCTATCTCGACCGGTACGTGCTGGGCTTCGACGAGGCGCACCTGCCGCCCGGCGCGCCCGCGGGCGCCTCGTACCGCAGCTACCTGCTCGGCGAGACCGACGGGGTGCCCAAGACCGCGGAATGGGCGGCCGCCATCACCGGGGTGCCCGCGGCGACCCTGCGCGCGCTCGCGATCGAGTACGCCACCAGCAAGCCCGCCGCGCTCCAGACCGGCTACGCGCCCGGGCGCACGCTCTACGGCGAGCAGTTCCACCGGGCGGCCTACGCGCTCTGCGCGATGACCGGCAACGTGGGCATCCCGGGCGGCAACGCGGGCACCAGCAACGGGGCCACCGGGCGCTGCGGGATCCAGCCGCTTCCGACCGGCGAGAATCCGATGGGCCGCGGGGTGTCCTCGCCGCTGCTCGCGGACCTGCTCGAGCGCGGCCGAGCGGGCGGCTACCCGGCCGACGTGAAGATGATCTACTCCTGCGCCGGGGATCTCTTCAACCAGCTCCCCAACGTGGGCCGGATCATCAAGGGCGTGGAGCGGCTCGACTTCGTGGTGGTCCAGGACCACTTCGTCACGCCGACCGCGCGCTACGCCGACATCCTCCTTCCCGCCACCACCTTCTGGGAGCGCAACGACGTCCACACCCCGTGGGCGGGCGCCGGCCACTACGCGATCTTCATGCAGCAGGCGATCGCCCCGGTGGGTGAGTGCCGCAACGACATCGACATCTGCGCGGCCCTCGCCGAGCGCCTGGGCATCGAGGGCTACAACGACAAGACGGAAGACGAGTGGCTGCGCGAGCTGACGAAGCACGCCATCGACGACTACGACACGTTCCGGGCCAAGGGCCTGGCGCGGCTGCCCGCCCCCGACGACGCGGTGGCCTTCGCGAAGGAGATCCGCGACCCGGGCCGGCACCCGTTCACGACACCGTCGGGCAAGATCGAGATCTACTCGATGAGCCTGGCCGCCAAGCCCGACCCGTACGGCCTCGGACCCATCCCGCCGATCCCCACCTGGATTCCGGAGCCGGTGGACCCGCGCCACCCGCTGCGGC
>DATFUK010000288.1:0-5601 GCA_035260865.1 Candidatus Methylomirabilota bacterium
CATCCGGCGCTCGCGCCCCACCTCGAGTCGGGCGTGGCCGTCGCCATCGACGGCCAGATCTTCCAGGACGCCCTGCTCGAGCCGATCGCGCCCAACAGCGAGGTCTTTCTCCTCCCGGCCATCGCGGGCGGCGCCGGGGTCGGCGGCGCCGGGGTCAGGTCTTGAATTACGACATTTCCTCGCGCGACCTTCCCGCCGGCCCGGTCGAAAAATGTCGTAATTCAAGACCTGACCCCAAACTAAGGAGACCATGATGGCGCGTATGCAGCCGCTGCCGATCAACCAGCTCGACGACGAGATCCGGCACATGTGCGAGGAGTCCGAGAAGCAGATCGGCACCTCCGCGAGCACGCGCACGTACGCCCGGAACCCCGCGGTGGTCAAGGCGCTCGCCGCCTTCCGCGCCGCGCTCGCGCGGGAGGGCACCATCGACCCGGTGATCCGCGAGCTGGTGCGGATCAAGATCGCGGAGCTCAACGCCTGTCGCTACTGACTCAAGGCGCGCTATGCCGGGGCCCGGCATGCGGGAGCGACCGAGGAGAAGATCGCGGCGATCAACGACGAGACCTCCACACTCCTCACCCCGCGCGAGCGGGCCGCGGTCCACTTCGCCGAGAAGCTCGCGGTGGATCACAACAAGGTCGATGACGCGCTCTGGGCCGAGGTGCGCGCCCAGTTCTCCGAGGCCGAGGTGATCGAGCTGGTGGCGCACACCACGCTCTACATCGGCTTCGGGCGGTTCAACGAGATCGTGGGGATCGACCCCGCCTAGTGCCGCCCGCCCGCCGGCTCGTCCTCGTCCTCGTGGTGGACGGGTTGCGGCCCGATTCCATCACCGCGGAGGACACCCCGACCCTCTTCCGGCTCCGCGCCGAGGGGGTAGACCTGGTGAACAGCCACGCGGTCTTCCCCACCGTGACCCGCGTCAACGCGGCCGCGATCGCCACCGGGACGCAGCCGGGTACCAACGGCCTGGTCGGCAACCAGATGTTCGTCCCCGCGGTGGACGAGCGGCGCGCATTCGACACCGGCAACCACCGCAACTTCCTCGCCCTCGACCGGGTCACCGGGGGCCGCGTCCTCCAGGCCCCGACGCTCGCCGAGCGGCTCCACGCCCGCGGGCTCCGGCTGGCCGGCGTCAGCTCGGGCTCCACCGGCAGCGCGTTCCTGCTCAATCCGAGGTCGATCGCCGGGGTGGGCGCGCTCGTCAACGGCTACCTCGAGCCGGGCCAGACGGTGGCCTATCCGGCCCCGGTCAGCGAGGCGGTGCTGGCCCGCTTCGGCCCGGCGCCCGCGAAGGCGCCCGGCGGCGCGCGCTTCGACGCCGCCGTCAGCTGGACGCAGCGGGTGCTGCGCGAGTACGTGCTCCCCGAGCTCGCGCCCGACGTCGTGATCAACTGGCTGACCGAGCCGGACCACAGCCAGCACCACGTGGGCGTCGGATCGCCCGCCGCGCGCGAGGCGCTCCGCAACGACGATCGGGAGATCGCGCAGGTGCTGGCCGGGCTCGATGCCGCCCGGACCAGCGTGCTGGTGGTCTCCGACCACGGGTTCACCACCAATACCGCGGGCGTCGACGTGGCAGGCGCCCTGATCGAGGCCAAGCTGAAGGCGGCGCGCGACTCGACCGACGTGATCCTGGCCAGCAGCGGCCAGGCGGTCGCGCTCCACGTGGAAGGCCGCGACGCGGAGCGGATCGCGCGGCTCGCCCGGTTCATCCGGTCGCAGGACTGGGGCGGCGTGGTCTTCTCCGCCGAGGCGGTGGAGGGCGCCTTCCCGATGGAGCTGATCAACGTGGCGACCCGCGACCGCGGCCCCGATCTCCTCTTCACGTTCCCGTGGACCTCGCGGCGCAGCGCGTTCGGGGTGCCCGGCACCGATCTCGCCAACGTGAGCGCGGGCGGGGCCCCCTACGTGAGTGACCACGGCAGCATGAGCCCGTGGAACGTGCGCAACACCTTCCTGGCCTGGGGCGCGGGCGTGAAGAAGGGCATCATCGGGCGCGCGCCCGCCGGGAACGTGGACGTGACGCCGACCGTGCTCGCCCTGCTGGGCCTCGAGGGCGAGGCCGGGCTCGACGGCCGCGTCGTCGCCGAGGCGCTGGACGGCGGGCCCGATCCGGAGGCGGTGGCGGTGGAGACCCGCGTCCACACCGCGGTGGCCGGCGGTTACCGTGCCGCGCTCCAGATCTCGACGGTGGACGGCCGGCGCTACGTGGACAAGAGCTGGCGCGTCAGCTGACCTGCGCCACCGTGGGCCGCTCGCCGGCCAGGGTGGTCCGCCGCACGTCGCGCGGCTCGTGCTCGGGGAAGGGCCGCGCGCGGTGCATGGTCTGCCGGTTGTCCCACATCACGAGGTCGCCGACCCGCCACTGGTGCGAGTAGACGAACTGCCGCTGGGTCGCGTGCTCGACCAGGTCGCGCAGGAAGGCGCGCGCCTCGGGCACCGGCCAGCCCTCGATGCCGCCGGCGTGGGAGGACAGGTACAGCGACTTGCGCCCGGTCACCGGGTGCGTGCGCACCAGTACCTGGCGCACCGGGGCGAAGCGGGCGCGCTCGTCGTCGGTGAAATCGGTGAAGCCCAGGATCTGGCGCGAGTAGATCTGCGAGTGCTCGCAGATCAGCCCCTCGCACGCGCCCTGCATCTCCGGATCGAGGCTGTCCCACCCCGCCCGCATGTCCGCGAACTCGGTGTTGCCCCCACGGGACGGGATGCGGTGGGCGTGCAGCAGGGAGTACTTCGCGGGAGTGGGCTTGAACGAGCTGTCGGAGTGCCAGAGGCGGTTGCCGAGCGCGAAGAGCCGCGTGCGGCTGTCCCGCTCGAACACTCGGTCGTCCTTGTCGAGATTCGACACGTCCGCGAACGTGGTGGGGATGCGCTCGTTCTCGCGAAGGCCGGTGCCGATCGCCTGCTCGATCGGGCCCAGGGCCAGCGTGAAGGCCATCTGCTGCTCCAGCGTGACCGGCCGGCCGTGGAAGACCAGCACTGCGTAGCGGTCCATGCCCGCGTGGATGGCGGCCGCGTCCTCCGGGGAGAGCGGCCTGGCGAGATCGAGGCCGTCCACCTCGCCGGCGAAGCAGGGTCCGACCTGTCGGATCGCGATGGCCATCAGCGTTTCTCCGCGGGAGTCGAGGTCGCGGGACCCATGCCCCAGACCTGGATGATGGTTTCCTCGGCCTTGGCGCCGTCGTAGTGCACCTTGTTCGCGTAGTGGACGACGTAGGTGCCCGCGGGCGCCGGCACCGTGCTCTCCGGGTCGAACGTTTCGCCGGTGCCCATCCACCAGGTGCCGGAGATCACCACGAAGAAGCGATCGTTCGGGTGAAAGTGCGGCCGGCTCATGTTGCCGGGCAGCCACTTGAGCCGCACCACGTAGGGTCCGGGCTTGCTTGGGTCGCCGAAGAGTACCGCCGACTCGTTCGTGCCCGCCGCGTTCCGCACCCACTTGATCTCGGCGGGGGTCTTCCAGTCCACCGCGGTGCGGTCGATGTCGGGGGCGCTGTAGGCGGAGGGCACGATCAACAGGAGGAAGGCGAGGGCGGCCAAGGGCAGGACGCGGGTCGTTCGGCTCATACCGTCTCCTTCGGGTTTGAGTGAACCGCCAGCACGGACGGCGGTATGATGCGCCAATCATGGCGGAGACACCAGCCCCCGTCCGGCCCGTCGAGCCGATCACGCGGCCGTTCGACGCGGAGGTGGCGCTGCCGGGGTCGAAGAGCTACAGCAACCGCGCGCTCCTGGTGGCGGCGCTGGCCCGCGGGCGCTCCGAGATCACCCAGGCCCTCTGGTCGGACGACACGCGCTACATGCACGGGGCCCTCGAGGCGCTGGGGGTGCGGGTGCGGGGCGACGAGGCCGGGCGGGCCTTCGTGGTGGAGGGCGTGGACGGCCGCTTCCCCGCGACGGAGGCCACGCTCGCGATCGGCAACGCGGGCACCGCCGCGCGCTTCCTGACCGCCGCGGTCGCGCTCGGGCAGGGGACCTTCGTGGTGGACGGCTCCGCCGCCATGCGCAAGCGCCCGATCCAACCGCTGCTCGACGGTCTGCGCGCACTCGGGGTGGACGCGGAGAGCCGCGAGGGCACCGGCTGCCCGCCGGTGGTGGTGCGGGCCGCCGGCATCGCGGGCGGCCTCGCGCGGATGCGCGGGGACATCTCGAGCCAGTACTTCAGCGCGCTCCTGCTCGCCGCGCCCTACGCGCGGGCCGACGTGGAGATCGAGGTGGAGGGCGAGCTGGTCTCGGCACCCTACATCGCGATGACCCTCTCCACCATGGAGGCCTTCGGGGTGCGCGCCGAGCGCGAGGGCGACCGGCGGTTCCGCGTCCCGGCCGGGCAGCGCTACCAGGGCCGGGTGTACGCGGTGGAGCCCGACGCCTCCGCCGCGTCCTACTTCTTCGCGGCCGCCGCGGTGACCGGCAGCCGCGTGGTGGTGCCGCGCCTCGGCACCGACTCCGCGCAGGGCGACCTCGGGCTGGTCGACGTGCTGGCCCGGATGGGGTGCGAGGTGACGGTAGGGCTCGACACGATCACGGTGCGCGGCCCCGCGCGGCTGCGCGCGGTGGACGCGGACTTCACCCGGATGGGCGACGTGGCGACCACGCTGATGGCCATCGCGCCCTTCGCGGACGGGCCGGTGACGGTGCGCGGGATCGCCCAGACGCATTTCGAGGAGAGCGACCGGCCGGTCGCCGCGGTGACCGAGCTGCGGCGCATGGGGCTCGAGGTCGAGAGCGAGTGGGATTCGGTCACCATCCATCCGGGCACGCCGCGGCCGACCGACGTGCAGACCTACGACGACCACCGCATCGCGATGAGCTTCGCGGTGACCGGCCTGCGGGCGCCGGGCATCCGCATCGTCAACCCGGGCTGCGTGTCCAAGACGTTTCCGGACTACTTCGACGTGCTGGCCGGGCTGACCGAAAAACCCCTGATTCCCTGATCGTCCGCGAAAGGAGCGTCCCATGCCTCGCATCCCCGCCATCACCGGCAAATCGGATGTGCCCGCCGCCCACCACGGAGTCGTCGACCAGGTCGTCACGGTCTTCGGCGGCGTGCGCGGGCCATTCAGCATGCTGCTGCACAGCCCGAAGCTCGCCGAGCGCCTCCTGCCCCTGGTCACGTTCTTCCGCGACGAGAGCACGGTCGAGGGCAAGCTCCGCTCGGTGGCCATCCTGGCCGCGGTGCGCGAGCGCGAGGCGGCCTACGTCTGGTCCGCCCAGACCGCGCAGGCGCGGCGCAACGGGGTGAGCGAGGCGGTCATCGACGTGCTCCGCGCCAAGGGCGACCCGGCCGCCCTCCCCACCGACGAGCGCGAGATCGTGGTCTACGTGCGCCAGCTCATGCGGGCGAACAAGGTGCACCAGGGGGCCTTCGACACGCTCGCCAAGCGCCATGGGGCCCAGTGGATGGTGGAGATGACCGCGGCCGCGAGCTACTTCGCGATGCTGTGCGGGGTGGTCAACGCCTTCGAGGTGCCGGCCCCGCCCGACGGCGACAAGCTCCCGGCCTGACGCGGCCCGGCCCATGGACCGCCTGCGCCTGGCCATCGTCGGCTGCGGGAACATCTCGCGGCTCAACGCGCCCGGCTATCTCCAGCACCC
>DATFUK010000289.1:0-8321 GCA_035260865.1 Candidatus Methylomirabilota bacterium
GAGGCGGCCGAGCCGCTCCATCGCGGCGATGAACGCGGGCGCGTCGCCGGTCGTGGTCAACGCGAAGTCGTCCGCCCGGCGCTCGATCCAGCGCGAGAACCCGTTCGCGAGCGGAAGCTGGACCAGCGCCAGCACTACCAGGATGAGCGTGAGCCACGGCAGCCCCGCGAGATCGGCGCGGTCGGTGAGGCCGAGCATGGGCACGCCGGCGTCGAGGGCGAGCCCCGCCAGCCAGAACGTGACGACGCTCACGGCGCCGTTGACCAGCAGGCCGCGGCGCACGTCACCGTGCACGTGGTGCCCGAGCTCGTGGGCGAGCACCGATTCGATCTCCTCCGGCGGGAATTCGGCGAGCAACGTGTCGAAGAGCACGATCCGGCGCGTGCGGCCCAGCCCGACCACCGCGGCGTTCGCCGTGCGGCTCTTGCGCGACTGGTCGGCGACGAACACGCCGATCGCCTCGACGCCGACGCGACGCGCGAGCGTCAGCAGTCGCTCACCGAGCCGCGCGTCGGCGAGCGGCGTCAGGCGATAGAAGAGCGGCGCGATCCAGATCGGCAGCACCGCGGTCAGCGCCACCTGCGCGACGAAGAACACCACCGACGCCCAGAGCCACCAGAGCGGCGTGAGCGCGAGCAGCGCGTAGACCGTTTCGATCGCGGCCAGGCCCAGCACGCCACCGATCAGCGCGGCCTTGACGCGGTCCATCAGCCATCCGGCGAGCGGCTGATGGAGGAGGCCGAAGCGCTTCGGAAGCCAGTAGCCGCGAATCAGGCCCAGCGGGAACGTCAGCGCCGTGTGAACCGCGACGAGCACACTCGCGACGAGCGAGACCTGCGCCCAGCGCGACTCCGCGGCGCCGGCCGGCCATCGAGCGAACGCGCGTCCCTCGGGCGTGAACAACAGCGCGAGGAGATATGCCGCGGAAATAACGAAGCCGAGGAGCGCCAGGCGCCGCTGGAGCCGATGGTAGCGGGCCGCGTCGGCCATGTGGCATTGTACACAGGCGCGTCTCGCCCCTCCGGGGTACAATCACCGGAAATTCAGTGGGATAAAGGGAGCCATCATGTTCGAGTCCGTCGAGGAGGTCCAGCAGCGGTTCAGGCACGCGCGCTACATCGCGAGCCGTCGCGTGTCCACGGTCGTGTTCCTGGCCGCGCGCATGGGTCGTCCGGTGCTCATCGAGGGGCCGGCCGGGGTAGGCAAGACGGAGCTGGCCAAGACGCTCGCCGAGGTGACCGGGCGGCATCTCATTCGGCTGCAGTGCTACGAGGGGCTCGACGAGGGCAAGGCGCTCTACGAGTGGAAGTACGCCAAGCAGCTGCTCTACACCCAGCTCCTCAAGGAGCGCATCGGCGAGCTGATCGCGGACGCGCCCTCGCTGCCCGACGCGGTCGCACGCATCTCGGCTCAGGACGACGCGTTCTTCTCCCACCGCTTCCTCGCCCCGCGCCCCCTGCTGCAGGCGATCGAGTCGGTGGACCCGGTGGTGCTGCTGGTGGACGAGATCGACAAGGCGGAGCCGGAGTTCGAGGCGTTTCTCCTCGAGGTCCTGTCCGACTTCCAGGTCTCGGTGCCCGAGCTCGGCACGATCCGGGCCACCCAGATCCCCCTCGTCGTCCTCACCTCCAACAACGCGCGCGAGCTCTCCGACGGCCTCAAGCGGCGGTGCCTTCACCTCTTCATCGACTTCCCGCCCGCCGACGAGGAGCTGGCGATCATCCGCCTCAAGGTCCCGGAGGTCTCCGAGCGCCTGGCCCAGACCGTGGTCGCGGCGGTGCAGCGCATCCGCGGGCTCGAGCTGCGCAAGGCCCCGTCGATCTCGGAGAGCCTCGACTGGGCGCGCTCGCTCGTCATCCTCAACGCGGAGACCCTCGACCGGGACCTGGTGGAATCTACGCTCACCCTGCTCGTGAAGCACGAGAAGGACCTCGAGCGGGTCAAGGGCGCCCTCGACAAGGTGCTGGCCGACCTGGGCTAGTCCGGCCCATGAGCGGGAGCCCGTCCGGCCTCACCGAGTTTCGCGAGCTCTGGTTCCCGAGCCCGCGCATCCGGCTGCCGGAGCTGGGCGCGTCGGGCCCGGTGTTCATCGAAGGGGGGCGCTGCGTGTCGGGCGCGCTCGGCGAGTACACCAAGCTCTGGATCTCCGCGGCGGGGCGCTGGCACTTCTACTACGTGCACCCGGCGCCCCGCGACTTCTTCCTGGCCACGATGCCGGAGGCGGTGCCCCATCTCCTGCACCCCGGGGAGATGACGGTGGAGACCTTCCGCCAGGGGCTCGCCTACAAGGTCGTGCTCGGCCTGCGGTGCGCGGAGGGTCCGGTGCGGGTGCTCCACCTGGTGGGCGACGTGACCGACGTGGCGCGCGCGGTGGAGCGCGACGAGGAGGCGCCGGCCGGCCCGCTCGGGTGGAAGCTCAAGATGGCGCACCTGATCGGTCAGGGCTCCTTCCACGGCCTGATCCGCCTCGAGGACGGCCGCCTGCACCCCATCAGCCGCGACGGCGGCGAGGACGTCTTCAAGTCCTCCTGGGTCCACTTCACCCGATGAGCGCGAGAATGAGCGCGAGATAGATGGACCAGCGGATTCTGGAGTTCATCGGGGACCTGCGACGCGCCGAGATGCGCATCTCGCCGAGCGAGGCGCTGGACGCCCTCGCCGCCTCCACCGAGATCGGCCTCGAGGATCGCGAGACGTTCAAGAGCGCGCTCGCGACGACCCTGGTCAAGGAATCGCGCGACCTCGTGACCTTCAACCGCATCTTCGACCTCTACTTCCTCGACCTGCAGGCGCTCGGGGAGGGCCTCAAGAAGGCGCTCGGCCCGGAGGATCCGAAGATCCGGGAGATGCTCGACCGCCTGGCCTCCGAGGACGGCATGGAGCTCGACGAGCTCACCGAGCTCCTGATGCAGGGCGAGGGCAGCGAGATGGAGATGGCCATCCGCCAGGAGGGCCAGAGCGCCGGCCTCGAGCGGCTGATGTACTTCCTGCAGGTGGGATATTTCTCCCGCCGCATCTACGACAAGTTCGACTGGGAGGCGATCGAGCGCGACCTGAGCCGGATCATGCAGCTCCTGGAGGCCAAGGGGCTCGACCCGGGCATGCTCGCGCGCATCCGCAACTATCTCGACCAGCGCCTCGAGGCCTTCCGCCGCATGATCCGCCAGCACGTGGAGCGCGAGCTGGAGCGGCGGGCCATGCGCGCGGGAGAGAAGCTGACCCGCGAGGTCCTCACCGACAAGCCGCTGTTCGCGCTCTCCGCCGACGAGGTCGCGCAGATGAAGGCGGTGGTGGCGCGCCTGGCCCGCAAGATCAAGGACGCGCTCGCGCTGCGCCAGCGGCAGGAGGAGAAGGGACGGCTCGACACCCGGCGGACCATCCGCCAGAGCCTCCAGTACGGCGGGATCCCGATGGAGGTGCGGTTCCGGCGGCGGCACCGCGAGAAGCCCAAGCTGATCACGCTCTGCGACGTGTCGGACTCGGTGCGCAATGCCTCCCGCTTCATGCTGCAGCTCGTGTGGAGCCTGCAGGAGTGCTTCTCCCGCGTTCGCTCCTACGTCTTCGTGTCCGAGATCGCGGAGGTCACCCAGGCCTTCAACACCTACCCGGTGGACACCGCGATCGACTGGGCGCTCAAGTCCTCCTCGGTGGACTACCACTGCCGCTCCGACTTCGGGTACGCGTTCAACCGATTCGTGAAGACCGAGCTCGAGACGGTCGACCGCAAGACCACCGTGCTGATCCTGGGTGACGCGCGTAACAACTACAACGACCCGCAGGCCTGGGCCATCCGGCAGATCCGGGAGCGGGTGAAGGGCGTCATCTGGCTGAATCCCGAGGGGCAGTGGGGCTGGGGGATCGGGGACAGCGTGATGCCGCTCTACTCGCCAGCCTGCGACATCGTGAAGGAGTGCCGCACGGTGGGCCAGCTCGTCCAGGTCGTCGATCACCTGGTGCACTCCTGGTGGCGTCGCGGGCGCTGATCGCGCTCCTGCTCCTCGCCTCCTCGCTCGGTGCCGGTCCGGGCGCCGCGTCCGCCGGAGAGTGCGTGGCCCTCGAGGATTTCTCCCAAGGCCGGCTCGGTGAGTTTCCCCCGGAGTGGAAGCCGCGCAAGGAGTCGGGGCGGCCCGTCTACTCCATCCGGGAGGAAGGCGGCCGGCGGTTCCTCCGCGGCATCGCCCCGCGCATCGGCATCCAGGCCGGCCGGGAGGTGGCCTGGAACCTCGAGACCTATCCCATCCTGGCCTGGTCGTGGCGGCCGATCGAGTTTCCCACCAACTCCGACGAGCGGAAGTCCGCCACCAACGACAGCGCGGTCTCGGTCTACGCGGTCTTTCCCACCTCGGCGGTGTCGGTGAAGAGTCTCAAGTACGTCTGGAGCCGAGTGGTGCCCGCGGGCACGCATCTCACCTCGAGCGCGGGGAACACCCAGGTGCAGATCCTGCGATCCAGCGCCCAGGTCGGCCACTGGGTGGACGAGCAGGTGAACGTCCGCGAGGACTACCAGAAGTACTTCGGGGGCGGCGAGGTCCCCAAGCCGGGCGGCATCGCGGTGCTCACCGACTCCGACGACACCAAGAGCAGCGCGCAGGGCGACTACGCCGGCTTCCGCGTCTGCAAGCCTTGAGGCGCGCGGCCGGTGGCTGACGCGGCCGACCCGTTCGAGACCCTCTATGCTCGCGGGGTGACCGACGGGCTGCCCGTGATCCCGCCGACCCGCGAGCGGGTGGCCGCCGCGGTGGCCGCGACCGGCCGCGCGGCGGACGAGGTGATCGCGCTGGTGCCGCCCAACTTCGGGCGCGCGACCGTGGAGAAGATCGCGGTCAACGCGGTGATGGCGGGCTGCCGACCCGAGTACCTGCCGGTGGTGATCGCGGGCGTGGAGGCGATGTGCGACGAGGGCTTCGACCTGCACGGCGTCTCGGCCACCACCAACTTCCCGTCGCCGCTCTTCATCGTCAACGGGCCCGCGCGCCTGCGCCTCGAGATCAACTGCGGCGCCGGCCTCTTCGGCCCGGGCTGGCGCGCCAACGCCACCATCGGGCGGGCCCTGCGGCTGATCGCGGTCAACGTGGGCGGGGCGATCCCCGGGGTGGTCAGCATGTCCACCATGGCGCACCCGGGCCGCTACACCTACTGCATCGGGGAGGCCGAGGAGGAGAGCCCCTGGGAGTCGCTCGCGGTCGAGCACGGCTTCGCGCCGGGCGACAGTGTGATCGCGGCCTTCGCGGGGGAGGCGCCCCACGGCGTGTACGATCACATGAGCCGCACCGCCCCGGACCTCCTGATCACGATCGGCAAGTCCCTCGAGGTGATCTCGCACCACAAGTCCACGCACCACGGCGACACCCTCGTGGTCCTCTCTCCCGAGCACGCGCGCACTATCGCGGACTCCGGCTGGGGCAAGCCCGAGATGCGCGAGTTCCTGTGGGGCCGCCTGCGCAAGCCGGTGCGGCAGCTGATCCCGGGGGTGGACGGGGGCGAGGGACTGCCCGCGCACGTGCTCGCCAAGTTTCCGCACCCGGAGCGCGACGAGACCTTGATCGCCAAGTTCCGCGAGCCGGGCAACCTCAAGTTCGTGGTGGCCGGAGGCACCGCCGGGCGCTTCTCGGCGGTGATTCCGGGCTGGACCTTTCCCAAGAGCTCGCGCATGATCTGGAGGAAGATCCAGATGCCCGAGGAGGCCTCATGAGCGACGACGACTTTCTGGACCCGACCGACTCGGTGGCGGTGCCGCGCCGGACCGCGCGGCGGCTCGAGAGCTTCGACGGCAAGACGATCACCCTGCTCGACATCTCGAAGGCCAAGGGCAACCACCTGCTCGACCGCGTCGAGGAATTGCTCCACGAGCGATTCCAGCCGAAGGCCATCGTGCGGAAGAAGAAGCCCACCTTCGCGCGCCCGGCTCCGGAGGACCTCCGTCAGGAGATCCTGAAGAACAGCGACGCGGTGATCGAGGCCCTCGCCGACTGAGGGTCCTGCACAACGTGCAGTGTGCACGACAGCGTGTTCTTCGAGGATCAGGGGATTCCTACCGCGACGATCATCTCGACCGAGTTCAAGCGGGCGGCGCGCGCCCAGGCCGATGCGCTCGGGGCGAGCGCGTTCCAGACCATCATGGTCGCGCACCCGATCCAGCCGCTGACCCGCGACGAGGTGCGTGCCCTGGCCGATAAAGCCTTCGACGAGATCGTGGCCCGCCTGACCCACGGGTGACCCTCCTCCTGAAGCTGGTCCTGGTCCCCGGGCTCATCGCCCTGGTCACGGTGGCCGGCCGGCGCTTCGGCCCGCGCATCGGCGGCTGGCTCAATGCCCTGCCGCTGGTGGCGGGGCCGGTACTCTTCTTCCTCGCTCTCGAGCAGGGCGACGCCTTCGTGGCCCGCGCGGCGGAGGCCACCCTGGCCGGGCTCGCCGCGGTGGCCGCCTTCTCGGTGATCTACGCGTGGACCGCGGTGGCACGGGCGTGGTGGGTCTGCGTGCTGGTCGGCTGGACCGCGTTCGCGCTGCTGACCGTCGCGCTCCAGCTCGTGACCTGGACGGCGGCCGCCGGGCTCGCGCTCGCGCTGGCCGCCTTCGCGATCGCGCCGTTCACGCTCCCGCCCTTGCCCGCGGCGCCGATCCCGCCTCCCGCGCCCGCCTGGGACCTGCCCCTACGCATGGCCGCCGCAGTCGTGCTGGTGCTCGCGGTTACCGGCCTCGCCGCCTGGCTCGGCCCGCGGCTCTCCGGCGCGATCACCCCGTTTCCGATCGCCACCACGATCCTGCTCGCGTTCACCCACGCCCAGCAGGGGGCCCCCGCCGCGGTGGGCTTCCTGCGGGCGTTCCTGCCCGCGATGTGGAGCTTCGGAGTCTTCTGCTTCGTGCTCGCGGTGGGCGTGGTGCCGCTCGGGCGCGGCGCCGCGTTCCTGTTGGCCCTCGCCGTGCACCTCGCGGTGCAGGGCGTGGTGTGGATCGGCCTCGGGGCGCTGGCTAGCCGGGGAACCGCCAGGCGCGGCCCTCGGCCGGCTCGTCGGTCAGCGTGAACTGGGGCAGCGCGAAGTCGGGCGCGAGATCCTGGAAGACCACGCGAACCCGCTTGCCGATCGCCACGTTCGCCTCCGGCTCGGGCCGGAACTCCGGGGTCACCAGGTTGGCGATGACGCGCAGGGCTTCGTCGGGGGTGGGCGCGCCGCGCTGCTCGTCGAGCTCCACCAGCACCACCGCGTAGGGCGTCCACTCCTTGAAGCCGGGCTGGATCGCGTGGTGCACCACCTCGTAGGAGTAGATGTGCCCGCGGCCGCTCACCGGCTTCCACTCCCACTCGAGCGACATGCACCACGGGCAGCCGTGGCTCGGCGGGTAACGCATCAGCTTGCACTGCGTGCAGGCGCGAAGCATCAGCTGGTGGCTCGTGCGCGCGAGCTTGAAGTGCTCGCGCCACTCGGAGTCGTTCTCCGGGATCACCAGGTTCATGCCGCGGTACTCGACGGAGGCCATCGCTAGCTCCTCATGATGAGGGCGGAGCCGGTCGGCGGCATCGCCCAGCCGAGATTCATGGTGACGCGCGCGTCCTTCACCTGGCGGCACTTGCCCGGCGAGTAGTCGTAGCTGTGCTTGCCGTCCTCCCAGCCCGGGCAGTAGTCGTCCACCTGGCCGCGGAGCTGGCGCACGTTCTCGATCACCATCGAGATCCCGTGGGTGTAGCCCTCGCAGAGGTGGCTGCCCGAGGTGTTGTTGGGCCGCTTGCCCCCGAGCTCGATGATGCCGCTCGAGACGTACTGGCCGCCCTCGCCCTTCATGCAGAAGCCGTACTCCTCGAGCTGGAGCATGGTGGTGAAGGTGAACGCGTCGTAGGAGCCGGTGACGTTCACGTCGTCCGGCTTGATCCCGGCCTGCCCGAACACGATGTCCTTGGCGTGGTAGCCGGCGACTCGGGTGATCGGACCGTGCGCCCAGTGGAAGTCGGTCCGCGGCTTGTTGACCCGGCCCGCGACGCCCATGATGTAGACCGGCTTGCGGCGCAGGTCGCGCGCCCGCTCCGCGCTGGTCACGATCAGGGCGGTCGCGTTGTCGGTCTCGAGGCAGCAGTCCAGCAGGTGGAGCGGCTTGCAGATCCACCGGGAGCCGACCACGTCCGCGACGGTGACCCGGTCCTTGAGGAACGCCTTCGGATTCTGGGAGGCGTGCTTGCTGTGGGCCATCCGCACGTGGGCCACCTGTTCCGAGGTCGTGCCGTACTCGTACATGTGGCGCATGAAGGTCGGCGCGAAGTTCTGCCCGGCGCTGCGCATGCCGAAGGGCACCTGGGCCAGGTCCATGCCGCGCACCGGCTGGGCCGCGCG
>DATFUK010000290.1:0-2427 GCA_035260865.1 Candidatus Methylomirabilota bacterium
GGGCCGCCCCGGCGAGGCCAAGCACGTGATCCCGATCGTCCTCGGGGTCGACCACTATCTCAAGCTGGTGATCGTGGTGGACGACGACATCGACGTGTTCGACGAGTCCGACGTGATGTGGGCGGTGGCCACCCGGATGCAAGCCGACCGCGACCTCGTCACCATCGGCGGGAGCCTCGGCGCCCTGCTCGACCCGAGCGCGGACGAGCGGGGGGTCACCGCCAAGCTCGGCATCGACGCCACCCGCCCGTTCGACGAGCCCTTCGCCGACAAGCTGGTGATGGACCCCGCGAAGATGGCGTGGGCGCGCGCGCTGGTCGACCGCCTCGGAGGCTGACCCGCGGCCGCCTCCTTCACGAGCTGATACCACACCTCCAGGAGGTTTCCATGACTACGCCTCGCCGCATCAATGTCTCCTCCGGCCGGACCCTCGAAGAGACGGCGCACTACTCGCGCGCGGTCCGTGTCGGCGACACGGTGCTGCAAGCCGGCACGACCGCGATCGACCGGAACGGCGACGTGCGCGGTGTCGGCGACGTCACGAAGCAGGTCGAGGCGATCATGGCCATCGCCGAATGGAGCATCGGCAAGGCGGGCGGCCGGCTCGATGACGTGGTGCGTTCCCGGATCTACGTCACCGACATGAAGGTCGCGGACCACGCGGCGCGCGCCATCGCCAGACGCTTCCGTGACGTGCGGCCGGCCTCAACCTTGGTCGAGGTCCGTGGGCTCGCGCGCCCGGAACAGCTCATCGAGATCGAGCTCGAGGCCGTCGACGGGGCGGGCAAGAGCGCCCGGCGCATCGCATCGGGACGGTCCATCGAAGACCAGTACGCATACTCTCGGGCGCTCCGGGTGGGCGACCGCGTCTTCATCTCCGGCAGCACCGCCCTCAACGCGCGGGGTGGGATCGACGGGCCCGGTGACATGTACCGCCAGACCCGGAGCACCCTGGACACGATCTTCGCGGCGCTGGCCGAGGCCGGCGGCACGCCCGCCGATCTCGTCTACACCAAGAGCTTCTTCACCGATCTCTCGCACATGACCGATTACACGCGCGCGTGGCTGGAGGCGTTCAGCGACGTGCGGCCGACGTCCACGACGCTCGGCATCCCGGCGCTGCTGCGGCCGGAGATGCTGGTCGAGATCGAGGCGGAAGCGATCATCGGCGCCGCGACGAGGCGGCGCGACGTCTATACGCAGCAGCAGCGCGAGAAGCCTCGGGGCTATGCGCGGTTGGTGGAAATCGATGAGCGGATCTACATGAGCGGGTGCACCGACCTCGATGCGGCCGGCCAGGTCCAGGCGCCGAACGACTGGGCGGCCCAGTACGACCACTCGCTCGAAACCGTGCGCTGGTCGCTGGATCAGGTGGGCGCATCCCTCGACGACGTCGTCCGGCGCCAGACGTTCACCGTCGATCGCGCGCAGGTGAATCGTCCGCCCGGTCAGGGCCCGGCGTACTTTGCCGGCAGCCGACCCGCGTCGATGGGCTGCCGCATCATGGGCCTCGCGCGGCCGGAGCTGCTCGTCGAGGTCGAGGTGATGGCCGTGAAGGGCGCCGGCACCGGGATCGAGGCGATCGGTCCGGATCCCGTCGATCCGGTCGATCGCTGAAGCATTCGCATGAGCCGCATCCCCTGCCCCCACCCGTTTCCGGCGCCTACTCACCTCGCAGCCGCGGGTCCAGCAGGTCTCGCAGCGCGTCACCCACCAGGTTGAACGCGAGCACCGCGAGCATGATCGCGAGCCCGGAGAACGTGGTGATCCACGGGCAGCACTTGATGTACTGCCGGCCCTCGCTGAGGATGTTGCCCCAGCTCGGGGTCGGCGGCGGGATCCCCAGCCCGAGGAAGGACAGGCTGGCCTCGGTGCGAATCGCGGTGGCGATGTAGAGGGTGGCCACCACCACCAGCGCATAGAGCGCGTTCGGGAACACGTGGCGGGCCATCACCCGGAGCTGGCCGCCGCCCAGGGCGCGCGCGGCCGTGATGTAGTCCTGCTCGCGGATGCCCAGGGCGAGGCTCCGGGCCAGCCGCACGAAGTTCGGGGTGAGCGCGATGCCGATCGCCATGATCTCGTTGCCGAGCGTGCCGCCGAGCGCGGTGACGATGATGAGCGCGAGCAGCAGGGTGGGAAACGCCATCAGCATGTCCGCGCAGCGCATGATGCCGGTCTCCACCATGCCCCCGCGGGTGCCGGCCAGGATGCCGAGCGGCACCCCGATCAGGAAGCCCCAGATCACCGAGGCGAGGCCGACCTGCAACGAGACGCGCGCGCCCCAGATGATGCGGCTCAGGATGTCGCGCCCGAACTCGTCGGTGCCCAGCCGGTGGCGCTCCACCGCGCCCGGGCCCTTGAGGACCGCGTCGCTGTACTGAGCCGACGGGCTCAGCGGCGCGATGAGGGGCGCGGCGGCGGCCACCA
>DATFUK010000291.1:0-2203 GCA_035260865.1 Candidatus Methylomirabilota bacterium
CACTACCTCGTCACCTCGACCTGGCCGCTCAAGAAGGGCGAGACCGCCCTGGTGCAGGCCGCCGCGGGGGGCATGGGGCTGCTGCTCTGCCAGATGGCCAAGATGCGCGGCGCGACCGTGATCGGCACCGTGTCCACCGAGGAGAAGGCGGCGCTGGCGAAGGCGGCGGGCGCCGACCACGTGATCCTCTACACCAAGCAGGACTTCGAGCCCGAGGTGAAGCGCATCACCGGCGGCCGCGGCGTCGACGTGGTCTACGACGGCGTCGGCGCGAGCACCTTCGACAAGGGCATCAGCTGCCTGCGCCCCCGCGGCCTCATGGCCCTCTTCGGGGCGGCGAGCGGGCCGGTGCCCCCGCTCGACCTGCAGCGCTTGAATGCGGGCGGCTCGCTCTTCATCACTCGCCCGAGCCTCAACCATCACATCGCCACGCGCGAGGAGCTGATGCAGCGCTCCACCGAGCTGCTCGGCTGGATCCGGGACGGAAAGGTGAAGCTGCGGGTCGAGCATCAGTTCCCGCTGGAGCAGGCCGCCGAGGCCCATCGCCAGCTCGAGGGCCGCAAGACGACGGGGAAGATCCTCCTGCTCCCATGACCGATCCATGCTGAAGTGGGCCCTCGTCGGGCTCGCGGTGGTGGTGGTGCTCGTGGGGGGCGCCCTGCTCGCGCTGCCGCTGCTGCTCGACACGCCCGCGATCCAGACCTACGCCGCGCAGGCCGCCTCACACGCCCTGGGGCGGCCTGTGAAGTTCCAGGGGCTCTCCATCTCCGCGCTGCCGCTGCCGACGGTCAGGCTCCGCGGGCTGCAGGTCGCGGAGGACCCGAGCTTCGGGCCGGGCCCCTTCATCACGGTGACCGAAGGCCGCATGCGCATCCGCATCCGACCGCTGCTGCAGGGGCGGGTGGAGCTGG
The DNA here is from genome assembly GCA_035260865.1 of Candidatus Methylomirabilota bacterium. Classification (GTDB taxonomy): domain Bacteria; phylum Methylomirabilota; class Methylomirabilia; order Rokubacteriales; family CSP1-6; genus CAMLFJ01. Next base: position 912 of record DATFUK010000291.1, read on the forward strand.
CCGACCTCACCCTGGAAGAGCCGCGCATTCACGTGGTGGAGGACGCGGCGGGCCGGCTCAACGTGGCGACGCTGGGTGGGGGCGCGCCGCCCGCGCCGGCGAACGCGCCGCGCGTAGGCACGAGCCGGCCCGGGGCCGCCGCGGCGAGCGCGGTGCTGCTTTCGCGCGTACGCATCGTCAAGGGAGCGATCGATTACCAGCAGGTGGGCGCGAAGAGCGCCCAGTTCACGGTGGACGCCATCGACGTCACGGTGACCCAGGCGGCCGCCGGGGAAGCGCTCCGGATCAGCGGGAGCGCCCAGGCCCAGCCCGGTAACGTGAAGCTGACCATCACCGAGGCGACGGTCAGCGTGGCTCCCGGGCGCCCCCTGGGCGATGGCCAGGTCAAGGCCACCGTGGATATCGAGAGCCGTGACGTCGCGCCCGCGGCCGCCTTGTTCGTGCCGACGCCCAGCGTGTCCGGGCCGCTCAAGGGGCGCGTCCAGGTGTCGGGGACCGCGGCGCGCCTGACCGCCACCGGCGCCGTCGCCTTCGAGCGGCTCACCCTGTCCGCCCAGCAGCCGCACTGTCTCGAGCCGAAACGACGGACGCTGACGCTGGACGACGTCCGGGTGCCGCTGCTCTACACGCCGGCGCAGCTCGAGAGCCAGGCGGTGCAGAGCAAGGTGGCCAAGGGCACGGTGAGCTTTCGTCTGACCGTCGTGCCGGGCCCGCCGCGCGTCGCCACGCTGCGCGATATCACGGTCAAGGGCATGCAGCTCGAGCCGGTGCTGGTGGACTACCTCTGCCAGCGCAACGCGGTGACCGGGCCGCTGGACCTGACCGGCGAGGCCAGCCTGCGGCTGCCGGATGCCCTGCCGAGCCTCAACGGCTCGGGGCAGGTTCACATCGGGGCGGGCCGCGTCATCGGTCCCGACCTGCTGCACGCGCTCGGCCAGGCGCTCGCGCTGACCGACCTGGTGTCCGGCACGCTCGAGAGCGGCCGCCGCGGGAGCCGGCCGGCCGCGGGCTCTCCGCTCAGCTTCGACTCGATCACCGCGAGCTACACGATCACCAACGGGGTGGCCCGGACCGAGGACCTCGTCTACCAGGCGCGCGATCTGCGGCTGAACGGGGCGGGGACCTATGGCCTGGTGGACGGGCGCACCGCGATGGACGTGCTGGTGACCCAGGGCGGCAACCGGGTCAAGGCGCGGGTGGCGGGCGGACCCGGCGCGCTCACGATCGTGCCCACCGACGTGCGGATCAAGGAGCCGAAGGACCTCAGGAAAGCGCTCGATCGGCTGTTGCGC
>DATFUK010000292.1:0-6988 GCA_035260865.1 Candidatus Methylomirabilota bacterium
CGGAGCGTCCGGATCGTCTCGGGGGGCACCGGATGCCGGGGCACCAGGGCCCAATCGATGGCCGACAGGTCCACGACCCGCGAGCGTAGCGAGCCGGGGGCGGCCTCGTCAATGAATCAGTCTGGACCGGGGCCGCCAGTCCGGGCGGGGCCCGGCGGGACGCGTGCTATGTTGGGGCGGTGTCGTCCGTTTTCGAGCCCGCGGCGGTCGGCCAGCCGGCGCCCCTCTTCAGCTTGACCTCGGTCCAGGGCGAGCCCGTGGAGCTCGCGTCCTACCGCGGCCACCGCAACGTGGTGGTCTGGTTCTCGCGCGGATTCACCTGCCCGTTCTGCCGGGTCTACATGGAGGGCATGCGCGCGGGCTATGAGCTGCTCCGGGCCACCGACACCGAGATCATCCAGGTCGGCCCCAACCTGCTGCAATCCGCCCGGATCTTCTTCGGCCACAGCCCGACCCCGTACCCCTTCGTCTGCGACCCCGACAAGCGACTCTTCGCGGTCTACGGGCTCGGCGACCGGGGTGCCCTGGAGGCGACCCGCTCCGCGGTGGTGAGCTTCTCGTACGCCTTCACGCACGGCGATACCGGGCCCCAGCTCCGGGGGGCGTGGCTCGACGTGATGAACCGGAACTTCGTGCGCCGGCTGCACCACCACGCCATGACCGCCATGGAGCAGGGCATCTTCCTGGTCGATCGGGAGGGCGTGATCCGCCATCGCTCGGTGGTCGGCCCGCTGGACGCGGTCCCCCGGGGCGGCAGCCTGGCCGAGCTGGTCCGGGCGCACTGCCCCGCCGCCCGCTCGTAGATCCGGTCCGCCCCGCCGGCCCGTAGTTCAGGGCAGGGAGTCAAGATGTCGGGGGGCTTGGCCATTGAAATACTATCGGCAGTGTCGTATGACTTGAGACGACCGATGCCTGCTTTCGACATCGACTCGTACGTCGGGCGCTCGAGGGCGGTGGACCTTGCGGCCATCGACTGGGCCGCGGTGCCGCGGCATCCCGTGCCGTCCGAAGCCCTCCGCACCATGCGCTTCATGCAGGACATCGAGAGCCACACCATCATCTACCTGCGGTCCCTGCTGGCCACCCGCGCCATCGACGACCCGGACGTCGCCACCTTCCTGGCCTGCTGGGTCTACGAGGAGACCTTCCACGGCCTGGCGCTCCAGCGTTTCCTGGAAGCGGCCGGCGCGCCGGTGGGCGAGCGGGCGCTGCCCCGCGGGCGGGAGCCGTGGGCCAAGCGGATCGAGGCGGCGGCGACCGCGATGGTGTCGAAGGCCTGGCCCGACTTCTGCGCGGTGCACATGACCTGGGGCGCGATCAACGAGCTGACCACGCTCACCGGCTATCGCCGCCTGGCCGCGCTGACCGACCATCCGGTGCTCGCGGAGCTGCTCGATCGCATCGTGCTCGACGAGTCGCGGCACTTCTTCTTCTACTACCGCCAGGCCGAGATCCGCATGCAGCGGCGCGCGGTCGCGCGGACCGCCCGCGTCCTGGTGGACCGGTTCTGGGCCCCGGTGGGCAGCGGGGTCCAGCCGGACGCCGAGCTGCGCTTCCTCGCCACCTACCTGTTCAAGGGGCCCGATGGGCGGGCCGCGGCCCGCAAGGTGGATGAGACGATCCGGCGCCTTCCCGGGTTCGAGACGGTGCAGCTCCTCGAGGCCTGGATGGACCGGCACATCCCGCACGCGACGCCGCTCGACGAGCCGGCCCGCGATGATGCCGTACCCGAACCGGCACGCGATGCCGTACACGAGGGAGGACGCAATGGCCACGGCAACCACTGAGCGCCCAACGGACCAGCGATCCACGACCGGCCACTACCGCGCCTACACCCCGCGCCCCTTCACGCGCGCGGAGCGCGATTCGGTGACGATCCTCTTCGGCGGCCTGCACTGGCGCGTCGAGCGAATCTTGCAGGCGGTACTGGAGAGCGGCGGCCACAAGGCGCAGGTGCTGCCGGTGGCCACCAAGGACGACCTCCTCACCGGCCGCGAGGTCGCCGACATCGGCCAGTGCTGCCCGACCAGCTTCACCACCGGCAACCTGGTCAACTTCCTGAAGAAGGAGGCCAAGGCCACCAGCGCGGCGGACGTGAACAGCAAGTTCGTCTATCTCACCGCCGGCTCCTGCGGGGCCTGCCGCTTCGGCCAGTATCACCAGAGCTACGAGCTGGCCCTGCGCAACTCGGGCCTCGACGCCTTCCGCATGTTCCTCCTCGCCCAGGATCAGCTCGACCAGAAGGCCGCGATGGGCGACGGGCTCGATCTCAATCTGCCGGTCACCCTCGGCTGCCTCTGGGCGATCTTCTGCACCGACCTGGTGCAGGACCTCGAGTACCAGGTGCGGCCCTACGAGGTGGTTCCCGGCCAGACCGAGGCGGTGGTGAAGGAGTCGGTAGAGCTGCTCTACCAGGCGTTCCGCCACCGGCCGCAGCGCGGGCCGTGGCAATCGGTGCTGTGGTTCCTCACCACCGGCTACTTCGCCAAGGTGATGCGGCAGGTGCGCGCGAAGTTCGACGCCATCGAGGTGGATCGCCTGCGGGTGAAGCCGACCGTGAAGATCACCGGCGAGTTCTACCTCCAGACCGTCGAGGGCGATCCCAACTACAACATCCACCGCTGGCTCGAGGCGGAAGGCGCCGAGGTGTACCCGGCCGGCATCACGGTGTGGATGGACTACCTCCTGCGCCTGGGGCTGCAGCGCTTCGAGGACTACTCGGGCATCGAGCGGGGCGCGCGGCTCAAGCTCGGTCTCGGGCGCACCGTGCAGGCCATCTACCGCGCCACCTTCAACCGGCTGCGCCGGGCCATGGGCAACCTGCCGCACGAGCTGCCCTACCAGCTCGAGCTGCGGCGGCTGGCCGCGCCCTATTTCCACAGTCGCCTGGACGGAGGCGAGGGCGACATGCTGGTGGGCAAGGCGATCTGGGCGCACCAGAAGAAGAAGGCCCACATGATCTGCGAGCTCTCGCCCTACTCCTGCATGCCGAACACGATGTCCATCGGCGCGATGGCCGGCGTGATCGGCAAGCACCCCGATCTCCTCTATGCCCCGCTCGAGATCAAGGGCGACGCGGAAGTCCACGCGCTCTCGCGCTGCCAGATGATCCTGACCGAGGCCAAGAAGCGGGCCCAGCGCGAGTTCGACGAGGCGCTCGGCCAGAGCGGCATGACGCTCGACCAGGTGCGCGCGTACCTCGACGCGCACCCGAAGATGAAGCGTGCGACCTACCGCGTTCCGCACATGGGCTGCGCGGGCCAGGCCGCGAATCTCGTGCGGCACGTGGCCCAGCGGGCGAAGTAATGAAGCTGATCGGGATGGACGTCGGCTCCACCACCGTGAAAGCGGTGGCGGTTGAATGGCAAGCCGCAGCCGAAGGTGGGGCGAGCGGATACCAAGAGAAGTCAGGGTTGCGCGTGTTGTGGCAGGACTACCAGCGCCACAACACGCGCCAGGCCGAGAAGGTGCTCGAGTTCCTCGGGCGCATGGAGGACGAGGCCCAGGTGGTGGCGGGCCGCGATCGTGTCTTCTTCACCGGCTCGGGCGCGGGCCTGCTGGGCCCGCTCGTCGGGGCCAAGATGATCCAGGAGGTGGTTGCGGTCGCCGCCTGCGTCGAGCGCCTGCACCCGGACGTGCGCTTCGTGTCGGAGATCGGGGGCGAGGACATGAAGACGATCTTCTTCACCCCGACCGGCACCGGCCGCTCCAAGCAGGTCTACATGCAGTCGGCGTGCAGCGGCGGCACCGGCACCTTCATCGAGAAGACCGCCCGCAAGCTCCAGGTGGCGAGCGAGCAGCTCGCGGCCCTACCCTACGCGGGCATGAGCCTCCACAAGGTGAGCAGCAAGTGCGGCATCTTCGCGGAGACCGACGCCAACAGCCTCGTCAAGACCGGGGTGCCGGTCGAGGAGATCATCGCGAGCCTCTTCGAGGCGGTGGTGTACCAGAACCTCGCCACCCTCACCAAGGGCAATACCCCGGCCCCGGAGGTGCTGTTGCTGGGCGGGCCGAACCTCTTCTTCAGGGGATTGCAGGAGGCCTGGCGCCACCACCTCGGCAAGTTGTGGGAGCAGCGGAAGCTCGCGCTGCCCGAGGGGCGCGATCCCGCGTCGCTCATCACCGTGCCCGCGGAGGCGCTCTACTACGCCTGCCTCGGCTGCGTGGAGATCGGGGCGGGCGAGGCGGACGGCGTCGCGGTCTATCAGGGCCGCGACCGGCTGCGCTGGTGGGTCGAGGAGGGTCAGCAGGAGGAGAAGGCCAAGACGGGGGGCCGAGCGCTCGTCGCCTGCGCGGAGGATCTCACCTCGTTCGTGGCCGAGTTCGACCTCAAGCGCTCGGCGTCCGCCCGGGCCGCCGCGGAGGTGGCGGGCCCGGTGCTGGTCGGCTGCGACTTCGGCAGCACCACCGCCAAGGCGGTCGTGCTCTCGCCCGCGCGCGAGCTGCTCTTCACCTGCTACGCGCTCTCCAAGGGCAACCCGATCGAGGACGCCCAGTCCCTCTTCCGCCAGGTCCGGGAGGCGGGCTACACCGACGTCGGCGGCCTCGCGCTGACCGGCTACGGCAAGGATCTGCTGCGCGACGTGGTCGGGGCCGATGTGGCGGTGGTGGAGACGGTGGCCCACGCCACCGGCACGCTGCACTTCCATCCCGACGCCGACGTGATCTGCGACGTGGGCGGCACCGACGTCAAGATCATGATCCTGCGCCAGGGCACGGTGGCCGACTTCCGGCTGAACTCGCAGTGCTCCTCCGGCAACGGGGCGTTCCTGCAAGGCGTGGCCGAGCGCTACTCGATTCCCCTCGAGGCGTACGCCGAGAAGGCCTTCGAGGCCAAGGCGATGCCCACGCTCGCGATGGGCTGCGGCGTCTTTCTCCAGTCCGACATCGTGAACCAGCAGCGGAAGGGCTGGGCCGCCGAGGAGATCATGGCCGCGCTGGCCGCGGTGCTGCCGGTGAACGTGTGGATCTACGCCGGCCAGCTCCAGAACCTCCGGTCGGTCGGGCGCAAGTTCGTGCTGCAGGGCGGTACCCATCGCAACATGGCGGTGGTGAAGGCCCAGGTGGACTTCATCCGCGGCAAGGTGCCCGAGGCCGACGTGGTGCTGCATCCGTACTCGGGCGAGGCGGGGGCCATCGGGGCCGCGCTCTGCGCGGCGGACTGGCGCGAGGCCGGGAGCGGGCGCACGAGCCGGTTCCGCGGGTTCGAGGCCATCGCGGCGCTCACCTACACGAGCACCACCGCGGCCGATACCGTCTGCAAGTGGTGCCCGATCAACTGCACGCGCACCTTCATCGACGTGCAGCTGCCCGGGGCCAAGGGACGGCCCTGGAGCAAGCTGCCCCTGGCCGCGGGCTGGGAGCGGGTCATCAGCGGCAACTCCTGCCCCAAGGGGCTGGTCGAGGACTTGAACGAGCTGCGCGAGGTGAAGGCCAAGCTGGAGGAGGTCAAGCGTGACTACCCTAACGTTGCCGAGATGGTTCGGAAGGACGCGTTCCGCCGCTCCCGCGCAGGATCCGAGGTCGTCGCGGGCTAAGCTCCGGATCGGCATCCCGCGCGTCCTGAACCTCTGGTCCACGCACCAGTTCTGGGTGGGCTTCTTCGGAGAGCTGGGCGTCGAGGCCCGCCAGCTCGTCTTCTCGTCCGACACCTCGGAGGAGCAGGGGCGCCAGTTCGGCAAGGGCCGCGGCACGGTGGACTGCTGCTACCCGGTCAAGTGCATCGCGGGCCACTACGGCGAGCTGATCTTCGGCCAGCGCGAGAAGCTGGACATCCTGTTCTCGCCGATGATCTACAATCTCCCTTCGTTCCTCTCCGGCCACGTGGCGCGCACCCTGACCTGCCCGCGGGTGATGGCCGCGCCCGAGAACATCAAGGCCGGCTTCATGAAGGAGCGCGACGTCTTCGCGGAGCAGGGCATCCGCTACGCGGCCCCCTTCGTCTCCCTCGACGAGCCGCGGCTCGTGCCCAAGCAGCTCTGGGAAGGGCTCGACGGCGTCATCCCCGGCCTCACCGCCGAGGAGACGGCCCGCGCGGTGGAGGCGGGCTACCGCGCGCTCACCGAGTTCAACGCGCGCCTGCGTCGGAAGGGGCGCGAGGTGCTCGAGTGGTGCGCGCGCGAGAACCGCGGGTGCCTGATGGTCCTGGCCCGGCCGTATCACATGGATCCGGGCATCGGCCACGAGATCGAGGTGGATCTCCAGGCCTACGGCTACCCGGTGCTGTGGGCGCAGTACTTCCCGATCGACGACGACCTGATGCAGTGGGCCTTCGGGGAGGACGTCCGGGCCGGCCACATCCGCTCGCCGTTCGACATCCACGATGTGTGGCCGTCATCCTACAGCAGCAACACCAACGAGATCCTGTGGGGCGCCAAGGCGGCCGCGCGGATGCCGTGGGTCACCTGCGTGGTGCGCCTGGCCAGCTACGAGTGCGGCATGGACCAGCCGACCTACACCCCGGTGCAGCAGATCATCGAGCGGTCGGGCACGCTCTTCTTCTCCTTCCAGGATCTGGATTCGACCAAGCCGGCGGGGTCGGTCAAGATCCGGGTGGAGACCATCGCCCATTACCTCGAGCGGTACGCGGGCGACATCATCGAGAAGAAGAAGGCCGCGATGGCCCCGGGGTGCCCCCTGCTGCCGAAGGCTGCGGAGGTGGTGCCCGCCTGAGCCCGGCGCATCTTTGACAGGCGTTTAGCCCCGGCCTACACTCGCCGGGACGATGGCCAGGCGCCGGCGGCTGTTCTGGAAGTATGTCTTCTTCTTCTCCCTCCTCGTCACCGTCGCCCTGCTCGCCAGCGGCCTCGTCGAGATCTACTTCTCCTACCAGGAGAGCAAGGAAGTGCTCTCGGCCCTCCAGCGGGAGAAGGCCCAGGCCGCCGCTGTCCGGATCGAGGGGTTCATCACGGAGATCGAGCACCAGATGGGCTGGGTGACCCAGCCCCGCGCGGTGGCGGCGGCCCCCCTCGAGCAGCGGCGGTTCGAC
>DATFUK010000293.1:0-5847 GCA_035260865.1 Candidatus Methylomirabilota bacterium
CTGATCCGCCACGAAGTCGAGCGAGTCGTCGCTGATCTGGAAGGCGATCCCGATGTCGAGCCCGTAGCGCGTCAGGCCCTCCACCTGCTCCGGGCTCGCCCGCCCGAGGAGCGCGCCGATGCGACAGCAGGCGGACATGAACGACGCGGTCTTCTGGGTGATGATCCGGAGGTAGTCGGCCTCGCCGGTGGAGCCGCTGCGCTTGCGCTCGAGCTGGAATACCTCGGCCTCGGTCATGGACACGGTCGCGCGGGCCAGTGTCTCGAGGACGCCGGGGTCGCCGTCCTCCACCATCAGGGCGAAGGATTTCGAGTAGAGGTGATCGCCGACCAGGATCGAGGCGTCATCCCCCCAGCGCGCGTTGGCCGAGGGCCGGCCGCGCCGCAGGGGCGCCTGGTCCACCACGTCGTCGTGGATGAGGGTCGCGGTGTGCAGCAGCTCGACCACGCAGCCCATCCGGATGGCGCGCGGCCCCTGGTAGCCGGCCAGGCGCGCCGCGATCAGGAGGAGAATCGGCCGCAGCCGCTTGCCCCCCGCCCCCGCGATGAACTCGCCCATCTCGTGGATCAGCCGGACGGGGGAGGCGATCTCGCGCCCGATGGCGGCCTCGATCGCGCCGAGCTCGGCGCCGATCGCGACCGTCACGCGATCCTTCAGGAGAGCTTCGAGCGGGGTGGGCGCTTTCACCGGAGAGGGGTGGAGGCGCCGGCTACCGGAGCACCACCCGGTCCTTGACCTGAACCTGCACCCCCGCGGCGGCCTTCTGCACCTCGACCACCGAGAACTTGTCGCGGACCTCCACCACCCGCCCCGAGGCCACCTCCTCGTCGAGTTCGCCGAGCAGCTCGCCGGTGATCGGGTGGACGATGGCGACCTTGTCGCGGCGAACGCTCACCCCGGTCCCGAGCTTGACCCCGTCGCTCGCGGCCAGATCGATGATGACGCGGGAGGTGTCCACGAACACGACGTAGCCGCGCGTCGCCGACTGGGCCGCGGTCCGGCTGGGCGCGTCGGTGCGGGTGGTATTCGACACCGCCGCCGCGGCCGCGCTGCGGCCGCCGGTCGGGACTGTCGGGACCACGTTCTCCACCTTGTAGGCGCCGCCCTGCCGCGCGCTGATACGCCCGCCCCCGGGCGGCGCCCCGTACTTGGCCACGACCTCGGGCGGCGCGATCAGGGTGGACGTGCCGAAGATGAAAGACTTCACGGTCGTGGGGACCTTGTCCTCCTCGACCCAGATGTACTCGGGCTCGCTGGCGATGTCGCAGCAGCGGGGGTTCTTGATCAGGAGCCACTTGGGTTCGGCGGGGCGGATGGTGACCGAGGGGTCGTTCACCGCCGCGAGCCCGACGTACTCGCGCCAGCCCCGGCCGCCGCAGCCCGAGACCGCGATCGCGATGAACCCGGTCAGAATGAGCCACTGCACGCGTCGATGGGTCGTCATGACGCCCAACAGCATACCAGAAGCCCTCCTCATATCCGCCCAGGCCTGGGCGGGGTCAGTCGGACGGGACGGGCTCCCAGGGGAACCGCTGCTCGGCCGCGTTCTCGGACCGGGTCAGGGCCGCCCGCCGGGAGAAGAGGGCCGTGCCGGTCACCGCGGAGATCCAGGTGACGTCCAGGTAGGTGATCCCCCGGCGCTCGATCAGCATCGGGACCAGCCAGCCCGACACCTCCAGGGTCTTGCCCGAGGCCTTGGCCTTCTCCGGGCTCACCAGCAGCTCCTCGCTTCGCGTCTTCTGGCTGAGCAGGTGCTCCTGCACCAGGGTGGGGTCGGCGACCTGGAATCGCTTGGTCTGCTCGAGCGCGTGGGCGAGCATGAACGGCACCCGCCGCAGGTCCGAGTTGGCCTTGGTCAGATCGGTGGCCGGCGCCACCGCGACCCGGATCCGGCCCTTGGTGATGCGCACCCCGTCCTCGGGCGCGGGCGCCACCTTGCCCTCGGCCGGCATGAAGACCGCCTCGGAATACTGGGGATGCAGGCGGACGATCTGGGCGTAGCCCAGGATGTCCTCGTAGCGGCCCAGGGGCCGCCCGTTGATGGGATGCCGGAAGGGCTCGCCCTTGCGGAACACCGCGTACTCCTGCCCGGGCTGCACCCCGCTCTTCTCGGTCAGGTCGATGAAGAGCCGCACCCCTTCCGCCGCGACCACCAGGCCCTCCGCGGGCGGGAAGGCGCCGACCACGTCCTGGATCAGGAGACCGAACGTCGCGCCGACCTGGTCCGCGGTGCCCGCGCCGGCCGGCCCTCCCAGCAGGACAACGAGCAGGGGCAGCGCGATCACGCGAGTCCAGCGCAGCCGCCGCATCGCTAGAAGACCACCGAGGGCTGGTGCACGCCGAACACCCGCCTGAGCGTGTCGCAGATCTCACCGAGCGTCACCTGCGCGCGCACCGCCGACAGGATATGCGGCAGCAGGTTCTCGCGGCCCCGCGCGGCGCGGTCCACCGCCTCGAGCGCGCGGGCGGCGGCGGAGGCGTCGCGGCTGCGGCGCAGGATCGCGAGGCGCTCGGCGAGGGCCTGGCCCACCGCGGCGTCCACCTGGAAGAGGTTCGCGGGCGGGGGCTCGTCCATGACGAATTCGTTCACCCCCACCACCACGCGCTGCTTGGCCTCCACGTCCTGCTGGTAGCGGTAGGCCGCCTCCTGGATCTCGCGCTGCATGAACGGGATGGCGTGCACCGAGCCGCCCAGCCCGTCGATCTTGGCGATATAGGTCTCGGCCTCCTCCTCGATCCGCTTCGTCATCCGCTCGATCGAATAGGACCCGCCGAGCGGATCCACGATGTCGGCCACCCCCGACTCGTGGGCCAGCACCTGCTGGGTGCGGAGGGCGGTGCGCACCGCGGCCTCGCTCGGCAGCGACAGGGCCTCGTCCATCGAGTTGGTGTGCAGCGACTGGCAGCCCCCGAGCACCGCGGCGAGGGCCTGGACCGCCACGCGCACGATGTTGTTCTCCGGCTGCTGCGCGGTGAGCATGCTGCCCGCGGTCTGGGCGTGGAACCGGAGCATTCGCGAGCGCGGGTCGCGCGCGTCGAAGCGGTCCCTCATGATGCGGGCCCACAGCCGCCGGGCCGCCCGGAACTTGGCGACCTCCTCGAGGAGGTTGTTGTGGGCGTTGAAGAAGAACGAGAGCTGCGGCGCGAACTCGTCGACCTTCAGTCCCGCCTCCTGCGCGGCGGTCACGTAGGCGATGCCGTTGGCGAGGGTGAAGGCCACCTCCTGCACCGCGGTGGAGCCGGCCTCGCGCAGGTGATACCCCGAGATCGAGATCGTGTTCCACCGCGGGACCCGCTCGCGGCAGAACGCGAAGGTGTCGGTGATGAGCCGCATCGAGGGGCCGGGCGGGTACACGTAGGTGCCGCGGGCGACGTACTCCTTCAGGATATCGTTCTGGACCGTGCCCGAGAGCTTCTCCGGCGGCACCCCCTGCCGCTCGCCCACCGCCATGTAGAGGCAGAGCAGGATCGACGCGGTGGAGTTGATCGTCATCGAGGTCGACACCCGGTCGAGCGGGATGGCGTCGAACAGCGCGGCCATGTCCTCCACGCTCGAGATGGCCACCCCGACCTTGCCGACCTCGCTGCGCGCCACCTCGTGGTCCGCGTCGTAGCCCATCTGGGTCGGCAGGTCGAAGGCCACGCTGAGCCCGCTCTGCCCCTGCTCGAGCAGGTAGCGGAAACGCCGGTTGGTCTCGGTGGCCGAGCCGAAGCCCGCGTACTGGCGCATCGTCCAGAACCGCCCGCGGTACATCGTGGGCTGCACGCCGCGGGTGTACGGGAACTCGCCCGGGAAGCCCAGGTCCCGGACGTAATCCACCGACGCGGTCTCCGCGGGCGTGTGCAGGCGCTCGACCGGGGCGCCGCTCGAATCCATGAAGGGGACCGGGCGCTCGGGGGAGCGCGCCAGCGAGGGCTTGAGCGTCCGCTCCTCCCACTCGCGGCGGGCCTGCTCGAAGCGCGCCTGCTCTTCCGGCGTCATCGCGGGCGGCTCACAGGGGGATATTCCCGTGCTTCTTGGGCGGGTTGCTGTCGCGCTTCGTGTGCAGGACCTCGAGGGCCTGGATGAGCCGCCGGCGCGTGTCGCGGGGCTCGATGACCTCGTCGATATAGCCCCGCTCCGCCGCCACGAACGGGTTGGCGAACTTCTCGCGGTACTCGCGCACCTTCTCGTCCTTGAGCGCGGCGGGGTCCGCCGCCCCGTCCATCTCGCGGCGGTACAGGATGTTGACCGCTCCGTCGGGGCCCATCACCGCGATCTCGGCGGTGGGGAACGCGAAGTTGGCGTCGCCCCGGATGTGCTTGGACGACATGACGCAGTAGGCGCCGCCGTAGGCTTTGCGGGTGATCACGGTGAGCTTCGGCACGGTGGCCTCGCAGAAGGCGAAGAGCAGCTTGGCCCCGTGCTTGATGATGCCGCCGAACTCCTGGGCGGTGCCGGGCAGGAAGCCGGGCACGTCCTCGAAGGTGACGATCGGGACGTTGAAGCAGTCGCAGAAGCGCACGAAGCGCGCGCCCTTGACCGAGGCGTTGATGTCGAGGCACCCGGCCAGGTGCGCGGGCTGGTTGGCCACGATGCCCACCGGGCGGCCCCCGAGCCGGCCGAAGCCGATGACCAGGTTCGGCGCGAAATCGGCCTGGACCTCGAAGAAGTACCGGTCGTCGAGCACCGGCCGCACGATGTCCTTGATGTCGTAGGGCCGGTTCGGCTGCTCTGGCACCACCGTCTGGAGCTCCTCGTCCACCCGGTCCACCGGATCGAGCGAGGGCCGGACGGGCGGATCCTCGGCGTTGTTCTGGGGCAGGAAGGTCAGCAGCTCGCGGATGAGGGCCAGGCACTCCTCCTCGTTCTCGGCGGCGAAGTGGGCCACCCCCGAGGTGGAGCCGTGGGTGGAGGCGCCGCCCAGCTCCTCGAACGAGACCTCCTCGTGGGTCACCGCCCGGATCACGTCCGGCCCGGTCACGAACATGTACGAGCTGTTCTTGACCATGAACACGAAGTCGGTGATGGCCGGGGAGTAGACCGCGCCGCCCGCGCACGGCCCCATGATGGCGGAGATCTGGGGCACGACGCCCGAGGCCAGGGTATTGCGCAAGAAGATGTCGGCGTAGCCGGCCAGCGAGACCACGCCCTCCTGGATCCGCGCGCCGCCCGAGTCGTTGAGGCCGACGATCGGGGTGCCCGTCTTCATCGCGAGGTCCATGATCTTGCAGATCTTCCGCGCGTAGGCTTCCGAGAGCGAGCCGCCCCAGACCGTGAAGTCCTGGGCGAACACGAACACCGGCCGGCCGTGGATGCGCCCCGAGCCGGTGACCACCCCATCGCCGGGAATGCGCTGCTCGTCCATGCCGAAGTCGACGCTCTGGTGGACGACCAGTCGGTCCATCTCGCTGAAGGAGTCCTTGTCGACGAGCAGCTCGATGCGCTCGCGGGCCGTCTTCTTGCCCGCCTTGTGCTGCCGGGCGATGCGCTCGGGGCCGCCCGCGAGCTCGGCCGCCTCGTTGCGTCGTCGGAGCTCGTCGAAGCGATCGTGGACGGGCATGGCGGGACCTCTGCTGGTGGAGTATAGGGGCCGCCGTCCCGGAAAGTCAATGAATGCGGGCGCTTCTCCGTCCCCTTCATTGACTTGGGCGGTACCCCCTGCCATACTCGGTTCCCGATGACCCCCCTCGCGGTCGGTGTCATTCTCGCCTGCGTCGTGGCCCTCACGCTCGTGCTGATCTCCACGCTGCTCTCGCTCAGGAAGACGGCGTTGCGCGCGGAGAGCGTACTCGCCCAGGTCGAGCGTGAGATCCGTCCGATGGCGAGCGAGCTCGAGACCCTGACCGGGGAGATGCAGAAGCTCT
>DATFUK010000294.1:0-13555 GCA_035260865.1 Candidatus Methylomirabilota bacterium
TCATGGCGTCGTGTGGGCTCCTCTGGCTGCCGGTGCCGCCACCGACTGCGACGGCGTGCCGGTCGCGGCCACGGCGGGCCGATGGACGTCGACGACGGCCACCCAGCTGCGGGCGGCCAGGAAGAGCACGAGGAGCACCGGGATGGAGGTCCAGAGGAGATCGGTGCGGCGACGGGCTCCCCGCGCCGATACCGCCCGGCGCGACCGGAGCACGAAGGCGAGCGCGCTGGCCTGGGCAGCCAGGAAAACGGTCAGGACCAGGGCCAGCAGCAGGTGCACTATCGTGGGCACAACTTCCTCATGGGATAGATGGCGCTGGATTCTTGCGGGAGTGTACTTGATCCCGCGGACGGTTGCCAAGTGGAAACTTTCACATGCGCCCTCTTGGCGGCCGGGCAGCGCCGCGCTAGCCGGCCAGCGTCAGCAGCGTGTGGAGCAGCGCGTTGGTGCCCCGCTCGATCGCCTTCCAGTCGCTCATCTCGTCGGGCCGGTGGCTGCGCCCGCCCCGCGAGGGGATGAAGAGCATGCCCGAGTCGGTCACCAGGGCCAGGTTCTGGGCGTCGTGGCCCGCCCCCGAGGGCATCCGCTTGTAGCGGAGCTTGAGCTTCTCGCACGCCGCCTGCACCGCGTTCATGACCCGCGGCGCACAGCGGGCGGGGTCGGTGCGGGACATGGCCTCGACGACCACCTTGATGCCGCGCCGGCGCGTGATGGTGCGGGCGAGCGCCGCGCACTCGCGGTCGAGCCGCGCCAGGATCTTGGGGTCCAGCTCGCGCATCTCCTGCAGCAGGACCGCCTGGGCGGGCACGATGTTGGAGACGCCGGGGGAGAGCTCGATGCGCCCGAAGTTGGTCACGCTGCGGCCGCTGCCCTTGCGGACGATGTGCTCGCGTGCCTTCAGCGCGTACTCGCAGGCGGCCAGGAAGGCGTCCTTGCGCCAGGCCATCGGCGTGGTGCCCGCGTGGTCCGGCTCGCCGATGAAGGTGAGGCGGTTGCGCCGGATGCCCACGATGCCCTCGACGAGCCCGATGGGCAGGCGGGCCGCCTCGAGGTGCGGACCCTGCTCGATGTGCAGCTCGATGTAGGCGTGGAGCGTCCGTGGATCGCAGCGCGCCTCCGCCACCCGGCTCGCGTCATAGCCGGCCCCGGCCATCGCGTCCACGAGCTTGATGCCGTCCACCGCCTGGAGCGTCGGCACCTGGGCCATGTCGAGCTTGCCGGTGAAGGCGCGCGAGCCGAAGAGGCTCCCGTAGCGGCCTTCCTCGTCGCTCCAGGCCACCACCGCCAGCGGTCGCCGCGTGTCGAGCCCGGCCGCCTTGATGGTCTGCAGGCACTCGAGCCCGGCCAGCACGCCCAGGGCGCCGTCGAGCGGGCCGCCTTCCGGCACCGTGTCGATGTGGGAGCCGGTCAGCACCGCGGCGCCCTCGCCGCGGAGCGAGCCGAAGGTGTTGCCCGCCGCGTCCACGCGCGTCTCGAGGCCGGCCTCGGTCATCCGGCCGAGGAGCCACTTGCGCGCTTCCTCGTGGGGCGGGCTCCAGCACGACCGGGTGATGCCCCGGCCGCCCGGGTTGCGGCCGTAGCTGGACAGGGTCTCGATGTGGCTTTTCAAGCGGGACAAGGAGATGCCGATGGTCGCCATGGCCGCCGCGAGTATACCCCAGCCACTTGACACTTTCTCGTGCGCGCTCGTATCATCGTACTGAACCTTCGTTCAGCCTTACCCCGGTTAACCTCACTACTGGCGACCCACCAACGTGGGAGGGTGCATTGGATTTCACGCTGACCCCTGAGCAGACATCCTTCCGCGACGAAGTGCGCGGGTTCCTGTCCCGGAGCATGAAGCACGACTGGGTGGCGCGGCTCAGTCAGGGCTCGGACATCCCGCGGCCCGAGGCCTACGAGATGCTGCGGCGATGGCAGCGGCAGATGTACGAGGCCGGCTTCGTCGGGCTGACCTGGCCGAAGGAGGCGGGCGGCCGGGCCCTCACCTTCATGGAGGAGATGATCCTCCAGCAGGAGATGGCGCTCGCCAAGGCTCCGCCGGTGCTGAATATCTTGGCCATCGGCATTGCCGGCCCTACCATCATCGCCTACGGGACCGACGAGCAGAAGAAGCGGTACCCGCCCAAGATGCTGTCGTGCGAGGAGATCTGGTGCCAGGGATACTCGGAGCCCAACGCGGGCTCCGATCTCGCGTCGCTCCAGACCCGCGCGGAAAAGGACGGCGAGCACTTCGTGATCAACGGGCAGAAGGTGTGGACGTCGCTCGCCCACATCGCGGACTACATGATGCTGCTGGCCCGCACCGATCCGGCGGCCCCCAAGCACAAGGGCATCACCTACTTCCTGCTCGACATGAAGAGCCCCGGTATCACCGTGAAGCCGCTCAAGCAGATGACCGGGGACGCGGAGTTCAACGAGGTCTATTTCGACAACGTGCGCGTCCACGAGTCGCAGATCCTGGGCGGGCTCAACAACGGCTGGGCGGTGGGCCTCACCACCCTGATGTACGAGCGCCTCGCCCTCGGCTTCGGCCTGCAGGTGCGCCTGCGCATCGTGCTCGACAGCCTCGTGGATCTCGCGCGGGGCACCAAGAAGAACGGGGTGCCGGTGACCCAGGACCCGGTGATGCGCCAGAAGCTGGCCCAGATGTGGATCGACACCGAGGGCTTCAAGTACACCGGCGCGCGCGCCATCACCAAGCTGCTGCGGGGCGAGCTCCCCGGCCCCGAGGCCTCCGCGGGCAAGATGATGTGGGTGGAGGGCCACCAGCGCGTGCAGGAGCTGGCGATGGAGATCCAGGGCGTGTTCGGGCAGCTCACCCGCGGCAGCGAGTGGGCGGTGGCGGACGGCCTCTGGCAGCACACCTTCCTGCGCTCGCGGGCCAATTCGATCGAAGGCGGCACCACCGAGATCCAGCGCAACATCATCGGCGAGCGCGTGCTCGGCCTCCCGAAAGGCTAAGCCATGAACTTCGGCTTCAACGAGGAGCAGGAGCTGCTGCGGAACACCGCCCGGAAGTTCTTCGAGAACGAGTGCCCCTCCGACACGGTGCGGAAGCTGATGGAGACGCCGGAAGGCATCAGCGCCGAGCTGTGGAAGAAGCTGGCCGAGCAGGGCTGGCTCGGCCTGATCTATCCCGAGCCGTACGACGGCACGGCGCTCGGCCTGGTCGACCTGGTCGTGCTCATGGAGGAGATGGGCCGCGCGGTCGCCCCGGGCCCGTACTTCTCCACCGTGCTCCTGGGCGGGCTCGCCATCCTCGAAGCGGGCAGCGACGCCCAGAAGAAGGAGTGGCTGCCGAAGATCGCGGCGGGCGACAAGCGCGTCGCGCTCGCCTGGATGGAGCCGAGCGCGCAGCTCGGTCCCGCCGGGGTGACGCTGACCGCGGTCGAGAAGGGCGGCCGGTACACGCTGTCCGGCACCAAGCTCTTCGTCCACGACGCCCACACCGCGGACGCCCTCGTGGTGGCCGCGCGCACGCGGCCAGGGGCGGGGGCCGACGGGGTCTCCCTGTTCCTCCTGCCGAAGGGCACGAAGGGGCTCGCGGTGACGCTGCTCCCCACCATGGACCAGACCCGCAAGCTCTGCGAGGTCGCGTGCTCCGACGTCACGGTAGGCGCCGACGCCCTGCTCGGCGCGGCGGGCGCGGGCTGGACGCCGCTCTCCCGCGTGCTCGATCGCGCCACCGTGGCCCTCTGCGCCGAGATGTGCGGGGGGGCCCAGAAGGTGCTCGACATGACGGTCGAGTACGCGAAGATCCGCCAGGCCTTCGGCCGCCCGATCGGCTCCTACCAGGGCGTCAAGCACCGCGCGGCCGATATGCTGGTGGACGTGGAGAACAGCAAGTCCATCACCTACTACGCGGCGTGGGCGCTCGACGAGAACTCGCCGGAGGCCCCCCTCGCGGTCAGCATGGCCAAGGCCTACGTCTCCGACGCCTTCCGGCGCGTGGCGGCGGCGGGCATCCAGCTCCACGGCGGCATCGGCTTCACCTGGGAGCACGACCTGCACCTCTACTTCAAGCGCGCGAAGGGCTCCGAGTTCACCTTCGGCGACGCCACTCATCATCGCGAGCGGGTGGCCCAGCTGGTGAACCTCTAGTCCGCTCCTCATGATCAAGCGCGTCCGGCAGCACGTCGGCCGGTGGATGCGGCGCGATCCGCGCGACGCGGCGGCCGACGCGCTCCTCTTCGCCGACCACGAAGAGATCCAGGACATCGCCCGCCAGATCCGCCGCACCAAGGTGGAGATGGACCGCTCGGTGCTCTCCATGCGGAGCTGGGCCCGCGACCTCGGGCGGCGCCTCGCGGAGGCGCCCCGCGGCCTCTCCCGCAACGAGGACCTGCGCGCGCTCGGGGAGACCGTGGGCGGCCTCGCCCACAACTTCAACAACTCCCTGGCCGCCATCCTCGCCTACACCGAGCTGATGCTGCGCGAGAGCGAATCGGAGGCCGCGCGCCGGCGGCTCATGGTGATCCGCGACGTGGCGCTCGAGGCGTCCGCGACGGTGCGCAAGCTGCAGGAGTTCGTCTCCCGCCAGCCCCAGACCGCCTACGGGCCGGTCGGCCTGCCCGCGGTCATCGCGGAGGCCCTCGAGCTGACCTCGCCGCGCTGGCGCGACGAGGCGGAGCGCAAGGGCACCGTGATCACGGTGACCCAGGACATGGAGGCCCTGCCGCCCGTCGAGGGCAACGCCTTCGAGCTGCGCGACGCCCTCGTCCGCCTGATCCACAACGCGGTGGACGCGATGCCCCGGGGCGGGTCGCTGGCCATCCGGGCCGCCGCGGAGGCCTCGGGCTGGGTGGTCGTGGAGGTCACGGACACCGGCGTGGGCATGTCGGTCGAGCAGCGCCGGCGCCTGGCCGAGCACGCGCGGAGCCTCCAGCCGGGGCAGGGGCCCGGGCAGGGCCTCGCCGAGGTCTACGACATCGTCGAGCGCCACGGGGGCAGCGTGACCATCGACAGCGCGATCGGCAAGGGCACCACGGTACGGCTGCGGCTGCACGCGAGCCGCTTCCAGATCATCCCCGCCTCCGAGGGGCTGGCCGAGCGCCAGGTCGTGCCGGAGCACGCCGCGCGCGTCCTGCTGGTGGACGACGATCCGCGGCTGCTCACCGTGCTCTCCGACGTGCTCCGCAGCGAGGGCCACGCCATCACCACCGCGGCCAACGGCGACGAGGCGCTCGCCGTGTTCGACCCGGGCGCCCACGACGTGGTCATCACCGACCTCGGCATGCCCAAGATGAACGGCTGGGAAGTGGCCGAGCGGATCAAGACGCGCTCGCCCGGGACCGCGGTGTTCATCCTCACCGGCTGGGGCGAGGGGGTCTCGGCGCACGAGTCCATGCAGTTCGTGGATCGCGTCATCGCCAAGCCGGTGTCCGCGGAGGCGCTGCTCGAGCAGCTCGCCGGTCTCACGCGGTCCCGCGTCCCCCCCGCGTGACCGTCGCGCCGTCTCCTCCCGCCGTTCCCCGGCCCGCCGCCTCCGTGCTGCTGGTGCGCCCGGGCACCGCCTGCCCGGTCGAGGTCTACATGATCCGGCGGCAGAAGAGCATGCGCTTCCTGGGCGGCTTCTACGCCTTCCCCGGGGGCAAGGTCGAGGCCGCCGACGGCTCCGACGAGGCGCTGGAGCGCTGCCGCGGCGTCTCGTCGGCCACCGCGGCCGCCGCGTTTCCGACCACCGACGGGATCCCGCCGCTCGCCTTCTGGGTCACCGCCGCGCGCGAGCTGGTGGAGGAGACGGGACTGCTCGTGGGCGGCGACGCCGACGGCCGGCCGCTGGATACGCGGGACCCCCCGGTGCGCGACCGGGTGGAGCGCCTCCGTCACGCCCTGGTTGGCGAGGAGGCGCCCTTCCACGTGCTGCTCGCCCGCGAGGGCTGGCACCTCGACCTGGCGCCCTTCCGCTACCTCTCGCACTTCATCACGCCGCCCTCGAGCCCCATTCGCTTCACCGCCCGTTTCTTCCTGGCCCCGGTGCCGGCCGGACAGGAGCCGCGCCTGCTGGGCGGCGAAGCCTCGGAGGGCTTCTGGATCGATCCCGCCGAGGGCCACCGTCGTTTCCTCGCCGGCGAGATGCCGATGGCCGAGCCGGCCGATTGCGGGCTCGGGTACATCGCGGGCTTCGACCGGCTCGACGACGTGTGGGCCGCGCACACCGACGGGCGTCACAAGTTCCACGGCATCCTCGACCGCATCGAGGCGTCCGGCTTCAGCATTCCCCGCGGCAAGCGCGTCGGCCAGAGCTGAGGGCCGGCGGGATGGACAACGCGGCGGCCCTCTTCGTGGACGCGCCGGTCGACGAAGGCCACGGCGCGCGCCCCGCGCTCCTCACTCCGTCCGGCCCGATCACCTACGCCGAGCTGCAGCGCTTGACCGATCGGGCGGCGCACGCGCTGCGGGCGCGCGGGGTGGAGCCCGAGCAGCGGGTGGCCGTGCTCCTCTCCGACGGCCCCGCGTGGGCCGCGACCTTCTTCGCCGCGCTGAAGCTGGGCGCGGTGGCGGTCCCGCTGAATACGCGCCTCGACGCGGCCCAGATCCGGACCGTCCTGGCCGATTGCCGGCCGAAGGCGGTGGTGACCGATCGCGCGGTGCTGGCCGCCGCGGGCATGGAGTCGGGCACGCTCGGCTCTCGCGCGATCGAGTTCGACGCGCTCGTGGCCGGCGCGCCCGCCTCGCCCCTGCCGCCCGAACCGGTGGGCGGCGACGCGATGGCGTTCTGGCTCTACACCTCCGGCACGACCGGCTCGCCGAAGGCGGCGGTGCACTGCCACCGCACGCTGCCCGCCTGCCACAACTACCTGGACGTCCTGGGCGTGACCGCCGCGGACCGGATCTTCGCCACGTCGAAGCTCTTCTTCGCCTACGCCCTCGGCAACGCGCTCCTCATCCCGCTCCGCGCCCGTGCGACGACCTATCTGCATCCGGGCTGGCCGGATCCCGCCGCGATCGCCGCCGTGATGCGCGAGGTTCGCCCGACGCTCTTCTTCTCGGTGCCGACGGTCTACGCCCGACTGCTCCACGCCGATCTTCCCGCCGAGACCTTCGGCTCGGCGCGCCTCTGCGTCTCGGCCGGCGAGCGGCTGCCTCCCGAGATCTACGCCGCCTGGCGGGAGCGGTTCGGCGTGGAGATCCTCGAGGGCATCGGCGCCACCGAGACCATCTTCATGGTGCTCGCCAACCGGCCCGGCCGGAGCCGCGCCGGATCGTCGGGCGAGCCGGTGCCCGGTACCGAGGCCAGGATCCTGGACGCGGAGGGCCGGCCGGTACCGGAGGGCGAGGAAGGTGTCCTCTGGGTCCGCACGCCCTCGCAGGCCGCGGGCTACTGGCAGCGGCTCGATCACTCGCGCCGGACCTTCGTGGGTGATTGGTTCCGGACGGGCGACGTCTATCGCCGCGAGGCGGACGGCGGCCACGTCCACTGCGGCCGCGAGGACGACTTCTTCAAGGTGGCCGGCCAATGGGTGGCCCCGGCCGCGATCGAATCGGTCCTGCTCCGACACCCGGGTGTCCTCGACGGCGGGGTCGTCGGGGCCGAGGAGGCGGGCGGCCTCACCAAGCCCTTCGTGTTCGTGGTGCCGCGCGATCCGGCCGCGGAGCCGGAGGCGCTGCGGGCGGACGTGCGGCGGTTCCTGGAGGGCGCCCTGGCGCCCCACCAGCGGCCGCGGGAGATCCGGGTCCTGAGCGAGCTGCCGCGCACCGCGACCGGAAAGCTCCAGCGCTTCCGCCTCCGCGAACTGCTACGCGACCCGGCCGTCGATGGTCGCTAACGGGCTCACCGTGAAGGTGCGCTGGAGCGAGGCCGACCCGGCCGGGATCGTGTTCTATCCGCGCTTCTTCGAGTGGTTCGACCTGGGCACCGAGGCGCTGTTCGAGTCCGTCGGGATGCCGTGGCGCGAGCTCTTTCCCGCGGAGCGGATCGTGGGAGTGCCCATCGTGGAAACGGGCGCGCGCTTCGCCTCTCCGGTACGCTACGGCGACGAGGTGCGGATCCAGACCACCGTGAGCGAGGTGCGCGAGAAGACGTTCCGGGTCGAGCACGAGGTATCCGTCGGGGGCCGGCGCTGCGCCACCGGCTTCGAGGTGCGAGCCTGGGTGGCGCAGCCCGAGAGCCCCGGCGGCGCGCTGGCCGCCCGGCCCATTCCGGCCGGCGTCGTCGCCCGCCTCAAAGGAGAGTCGCGTTCATGAGCCCACTCGCCGGAGCGTTTCTCACGGTTCACACCCCGCGCTACTGCACGCTCGAGGCCGCGATCGAGGGCAAGCTCGCCTCCGAGGTCTTCCGCCCGGTGCGCGACGGCCTCGTGGCGCAGGCCGACGCGGTGGCGCGGGCGAGGCTCGACGTGACCGTCATCAACTCGTGCCACCTGATCACCACGTTCCCCACCGTGGTGGACGGCACCCCGCGGCACCAGGGCGTGCTCACCGCGCAGGAAGCCCCCGAGATCATCCACGGCGTGGCCTACGACTACCCGGGCGACTACGACCTGGCCGCGCGGATCATCGCCCGCGGCAAGGCGGCGGGCCTGCAGTGCGTGCTGGCCAACGACGTCCATTATCCGCTCGACTACGGCACGCTGATGCCGATGGTGTGCTATCTCGATCGGGCGCAGCGCACCCCGATCGTGCCGGTGTCCGTCTGCCTGTCCGCGGATCTCGACGAGGCCCACGCCTGGGGCCGGCACGTGGCGCGGGTGGCGGCCGAGAGCGACAAGCGGGTGGGCTTCGTGGCCAGCGGCAGCGTCTCCCACAAGCTGGTGCGCGGGCCGGAGCGGGCGCCCCTGCCGGCCGACCAGGAGCTCGACCACCGCTTCGCCCGGCTCCTGGCCGACGGCGAGCTCGAGAAGCTCTGGGCCTGGCTGCCCGAGTTCACCCGGACCACCGAGGCCGAGATGGGCGGCCGCCACCTGGCCATGCTGCTGGGCGCGGTCATGGAGTCGGGCCACCGCTTCGTCCCCAGCGTCCACGCCTACGGCCCGTCCTCGGGCAGCGGCAACTACGTGATCTCCCTGCTGGCCGGTCTATAATCGAGCGCTCGCACTCTCCCAAGGAGGGGACAGGAATGGACAAGGTCACACGGAGGCAATTCCTCGGCGGAGCTACGGTCGCGGCGGTCGGTACCGCGATGGGGCCGTGGGTCCTGCGCGCCCGCGCGCAGGCGGGCCCGATCAAGATCGGCGTCGTGCTGCCGTACTCCGGTGTCTACGCGGTGCTCGGCGAGAGCATCACTCAGGCCATGGAGCTGGTCTTCGCGCGCGAGAGCTGGACGGTGGCCGGGCGCAAGATCGAGCTGATCAAGGAAGACGACGAGATGCAGCCGCCGGTGGGTATCCGCAAGACGGAGAAGCTCATCGACTCCGACAAGGTCGACATCCTCACCGGGCCCGTGCACAGCGGCATCCTGATGGGCATGCGCGACAAGGTCCACAACAGCAAGACCATCCTCATCGTCTCCAACGCGGGCGCGGACGCGATCAGCCGCGAGCGCTGCTCGAAGTGGATCTTCCGCACCTCGTTCTCGAACTGGCAGCCGAACCAGCCGATGGGCGAGTGGGTGGCCAAGCACGTGTCCAAGGACGTCTTCATCACCGCTCCCAACTACCAGGCGGGCAAGGACCAGCTCGGCGCGTTCAAGGAGACGTTCGTCCCGGCGGGCGGCAAGCTGGTCGGCGAGGACTACCCGAAGCTCGGGGAGACCGACTATGCGCCGTACCTCACCAAGATCCGCCAGTCGGGCGCCAAGGCGGTGTACGCCTTCTTCTCGGGCACCGACGCGGTGAACTTCGTGAAGCAGTTCGACCAGTTCGGGCTCAAGCAGTCGATCAAGCTCACCGGCGCGGGCTTCCTCACCGAGCCCGACGTGCTGCCCGCCCAGGGCAAGTCGGCCCTCGGGGTCATCACCGGCCACTTCTACACCCCGCTGCTCGACAACCCGACCAACCAGCGGTTCGTCAAGGAGTTCCGCGAGAAGTACGCGGGCAAGATGCCGGACGGCTTCGCGTGCCAGGGCTACGACACCGCGGAGGTCATCGTGCGCGCACTCAAGGCGGTGAACGGCAACACCCAGGACAAGATGAAGCTGGTGGAGGTCATCGAGAAGAGCGAGTTCGACAGCCCGCGCGGCCGCTTCCGCTTCGATCCCAAGAGCCACAACGTGATCCAGCCCTTCATCTACATCCGCGAGGTGAAGGAAGTCGCGGGCGGTCTGAACAACGTCCCGATAGACAAGGTGGCCAACGTGACTGACCCGGGCACGGGCTGCACGCTGCCCGCGTAGTCGAGGCAACGCGGCACCCCGCATGCCGGCCGATCTGTTCGCGCAGGCGCTGAACGGGCTGGCCTACGGGGTGCTGCTCTTTCTACTGTCCGTCGGGCTCACCCTGATCTTCGGCATGCTCGACGTGGTCAATCTCGCCCACGGCTCCTTCTACATGCTGGGCACCTACGCGGGGCTCAGCCTCATCGCGGGCACCGGAAATTTCTGGCTCGCCCTCCTCGTGGCCCCGCTGGCGGTGGGCCTCATCGGGGCGCTGCTGGAGGTGAGCTGCCTTCGCCCGCTCTACCGGCGGCCGCCGCTCGACCAGGTGCTGCTCACCTTCGGGTTCATCTACCTTTTCGAGGACTTGGTGAAGTGGATCTGGGGCGGGCGTATCCGCTCGATCGCGCCTCCCGAGCTCTTCTCGGGCTCGGTGGCGGTGTGGGGCGCGATCATCCCGTCCTACCGGCTCTTCGTGATCGTGTTCGGGCTCGTGGTGGCCCTGCTGCTCTGGCTCCTCATCGAGCGCACCCGCCTGGGCGCGATCATCCGCGCGGGGGTCTTCGACGCCGAGATGACGGGCGGGCTCGGCATCAACATCAAAGCCGTGTTCACCGGGGTGTTCGCCTTCGGCGCCGCGCTCGGCGGGCTCTCCGGCGTCATCGCGGGACCGATCCAGTCCGCCTACCCGTCCATGGGCGTGGCGATCCTGATCCCGGCCCTGATCGTGGTGGTGGTGGGCGGTCTCGGCAGCCTCAAGGGCTCGCTCGTCGGCAGCCTCGTCATCGGCCAGGCCGAGACCTTCGGGAAGGCGTGGCTGCCCGACTCCTCCATGCTGATCATCTACGTGGTGATGGCCGCGGTCATGCTGCTCCGGCCCCAGGGGCTCTTCGGCCGCCCGCTCAAGTGACGCGGCGCCTCCTCGGTCTCGCCCTGGTGGTGGTGGCGCTCGCGCTCTTCCCGCTCGGCGCCGGCACCTACCCGGTGAAGCTCCTCCAGGAGATCCTGATCTGGGGCCTCTTCGCGATGAGCCTCGATCTGCTGATGGGCTACGCGGGGATGGTCTCCTTCGGCCACGCCGCCTTCTTCGGCGTCGGCGGCTACGTGGCCGCGCTCGCGCTCGCCAAGAGCCCGGGCCTGGTCTCGGCCCTCGTGCTGCCCGCGGCGGCCGCCGGTCTCGCCGCGCTCGTGATCGGCTACTTTTCGATCCGGGTGAGCGGCGTGTACTTCATCATGCTCACGCTCGCCTTCTCTCAGATGTTCTACGCGTATGCCTTCCAGGTCTCCTGGCTCGGGGCCGAGGACGGGCTGGTCGGGATCCCGCGCCCGGTGGTGCCGGTCGGCAGCGTCTCGAGCCTGCGCGGATTCCACGCCTACCTGCTCGCGGTGGTGACGGCGAGCGCGCTCGCGCTCTGGCGCATCGTCCGCTCGCCCTTCGGGCACGTGCTGCGCGGCATCCACGAGAACGAGGCGCGCATGGAGGCGGTGGGCTACGCGGTGGACCGCTACAAGCTGCTCGCCTTCGTCATCGCGGGTGTCTTCGCGGGCACGGCCGGCTCGCTCTACGTGCAGTTCAACGGCTCGATCGGGCCGGACGCCTTCTTCTGGAAGACCTCCGGCGAGGCGCTGCTGATGGTGATCATCGGCGGCACCGGCACGCTCGGCGGCCCGGTGCTGGGCGCGGCCGCGTTCATCCTGCTGCAGAGCCTGGTCAGCACCTACACCGAGCGCTGGATGCTGATCCTGGGCATGACCTTCATCCTCTTCGTGCTCTTCGCCCCCGGCGGCATCGTGGGCGCGCTGCGCGGCCGGGTGGGCCTGCGGGCATGACCGCGCCGCTCCTCGCCACCGACGCGCTCAGCCGGGCTTTCGGTGCGCTGAGCGCGCTCAACCGCGTCTCGTTCGAGGTCGCCGCGCGTGAGCGCCGCGCGATCATCGGCCCCAACGGGGCGGGCAAGACCACGCTCTTCAACGTGATCACCGGCCAGCTCGCGCCCACGTCGGGCCGCATCCTGCTCGACGGCACGCCGATCGGCGGGCTCGCCCCGCACACGGTGGCCCGCCGCGGCATCTCGCGCTCGTTCCAGCGCAACAATCTCTTCCCCCGACTTGCGGTGCAGGAGAACCTGCGGCTGGCCGCCGCGGTGGGCGCACCCGGCACCTGGGACCTCCTGGGCAGCGTCGCGCGCCGCCGCGGCCCGCTCGACCGCGCGCGCGCGGTCGCCGAGATCGTGGGCCTGGCCGACCGTCTGGGCGAGCCGGCCGGGCGCCTGTCCTACGGCGAGCAGCGCCAGCTCGAGGTCGGCGTCGCGCTCGCCACCGCGCCGCGGCTCCTGCTCCTGGACGAGCCCACCGCCGGCATGTCGCCCGAGGAGACGCTGCGCATGACGCGCATGCTCGAGGCGCTGCCGCGCGACGTCACGCTGCTGATCATCGAGCACGACATGGACGTGGTCGGCTCGCTCGCCGACCGGGTCACCGTGCTGCACTACGGCGAGGTGCTCACCGAGGGCACCTTCGCCCAGGTGAAGGCCGATCCGCGCGTCTACGAAGTCTACCTGGGGAGCGCCTGAGCCGTGCTCGAGGTGGACGGCATCCACACCTATTACGGCGAGAGCCACGTGCTCCACGGCGTCTCGCTGCGGGTACCGCCCGGACAGGCGGTCGCGCTGCTGGGCCGGAACGGGGCGGGCAAGACCACCGCGATCCGCAGCATCGTGGGCTTCACCCCGCCGCGGGCCGGGCGGGTGCTCTTCGAGGGGCAGGCGATCGAGCGCTGGCCCGCCTACCGCATCGCGCGCCGGGGCCTGGCCCTGGTGCCGCAGGGCCGGCGCATCTTCGCGCCGCTCTCGGTGCGCGAGAACCTGGTGCTGGGCGCGCGCGCCTCCGGCTGGACCCTCGACCGCGTGTTCGCGCTCTTCCCCCGCCTGCGCGAGCGCCAGGACCAGTCGGGCGGCACGCTCTCGGGCGGCGAGCAGCAGATGCTCGCGATCGGCCGCGCGCTCCTCACCAACGGCCGCCTGCTCCTGCTGGACGAGCCGTCGGAGGGCCTGGCCCCGCTGATCGTCCGCGAGATCGGCTCGATCCTCATCGCGCTCAAGGCGGAGCGTCTCTCGCTGCTGCTGGTGGAGCAGAACTACCACCTGGCCCTGCGGGTGGCCGACCGCGTCTACGTGATGAACAAGGGGAAGATCGTCTACGAGGGCACGCCCGCCGGGCTCGAGGCCGACGAGGAGATCAAGCGGCGCTATCTCGGCGTGTCGTGAGCGGTCGAGCCCTCAGAGCAGCTTGAAGAGGCGG
>DATFUK010000295.1:0-4022 GCA_035260865.1 Candidatus Methylomirabilota bacterium
CATCTCCGCCTTGATCTCGGCCGGCACGATGTCCTCGCCCTCCCGGACCTCCCAGCCGCCCCCCAGCGCCCGGTACACCCCGACGAGGCTCGTCGAGATGTTGCCGAGCGTGCTGGCCAGGGTGTCCTGCTGGGTCAAGAGCGTCTGCTGCGTGGTCAGGACGGTAGTGAAGTCGGTCACGCCCTCCCGGTACTGCAGGACGGCCAGGTCCACGGCAGACCGGCTGGACGTGACGCTCTTGGCGAGGAGATCGGCCCGGTCCTGGTTGCGGAGGAAGGAGGCCAGGTTGTCCTCCACGTCCTGCTGCGCCGCCAGCACCGTCTGCCGATAGGTCAGGAGCCGCTGCTGGAAGCGCGCGTCCTGCACGCGGACGTTGTTCGTGATCTGCCCGTAGTTGAGGATGTTCCACTGCACGGAGGGACCGATCTGGACCTGCCGGCTCCCCCAGCGGAACATGTCGCTGAGCCGGAACGTTCCCAGATCGGTCGAGAGGAAGACCAGGTTGCCGATCAGGGAGAAGGCGGGGAGGAGCTCGCCCTTGGCCACGCCGATCTGGGCGGACTGCGCGACCGCCTGCAGCTCGGCGCTCCGGATGTCCGGCCGGCGACGCAGCAGATCGGCCGGGATGCCCACGATGACCAGGGGCGGCGAGGCCGGGATCGCGGAGGGCCCGTCCAGCAGATCGCCGAGGTCGTTCGGGGCCATGCCGAGCAGCACGCTGAGGGCATCCCGCGCCTGGCGCCGCTGCGTCTCGAAGACGGGGAGCGTCGCGCGGGTATTGAAGAGCACGGTCCGGGCCTGCTCGACGTCGAGCTGGGTCACGGTGCCGTACGTGAACCGGGCCTCGACGATCTTCAGGGTCTGCTCCTGGATGTCGATGTTCTCGAGCGCGATGCGGATGCGCTCCTCCGCGGTGCGCAGCGCGATGTAGTTGTTGGCGACGTCCGCGGTCAGGGTGACCAGCGTGTTGTCGTAGTCCGCGAGGGTGGCAAGCAGACTCGCATCGGCGGACTGGATGTTGCGCCGGATGCGTCCCCAGAAGTCGAGCTCCCAGCTGGCCTGGGCTCCGATCGTCGACTGCCAGTACGCGACGCTGCCGCCGCCGCCGCCGCTGAACAGCGCGGCGGTGGAGGCTCGGTCGCTGGTGCGGTTGTACTGGACGGACCCGATGGCCTGCTGCGTTTGCGGGAAGATCTCGCCGACCGTGATGCCCAGCTGGGCGCGAGCCTCCAGGACCTTCACCCCGGCCTGCTGGAGCGTGAGGTTGTCCTGGTAGGCCCGCGCGATGAGCCGGTCCAGGGCCGGATCGTTGAAGGCCTTCCACCAATCCCGGTAGGTGGTCGATTCGGTGCCGACCCGCTGCTGGTCCCCGGTCTGGCCAAAGCTCGGCGATACGGAGACCTTCGGCCGCTGGTAGTTCGGTCCGACCATACATCCGGCAAAGGTCAGGAGTACGGGCACCAGGACGATGAGCCCAAGTAGGGAGCGCGCCCTGGAGCCGAGGGCGGGCCGGGCGCCGCCCTCATCGATCGATCTGCTCATCTGGTGGTCATGGCCATGTCTCGTGTCCGCGACAATGGAGCATATGGGACGGACGTGGAGGTAGCAAGGCAATGTCACATGTCTTCGGCACTGGTCTATAGGAGGCGGGTCCCGTTCGTCGGGGTCCCACCCTGGTAATTTTCCGCAAGGATCGACAACTGACGATTCATGAGGGGCGTCAAGACGGCACCGCCCGGCTGCCGCCGGCCGGGATCCGCCTGTGCCGAAGGCGGGTCAGGCATCAATAGCGCCGATCCCACGAGGCTTTCCCCCTCGCTACCTCCCCATGGCAGTGCCTTACGGAGCGGCAGCCGCGGACGGATCATCCGGCCCAAGCCAGGTCGAAAACCCACGACCTCTTGACATGGAATGAAACTATTGTTTCAATACGCAACATCTTGGCCTCTCCGGAGGGAGCCATGAAATACCAGATCACGCCCATCTCCACCCGTCCCTGGCTGCTGAACGGTCTCTCGCTGCGACTCATCGAGAGCCACTACGAGAACCACTACGGAGGCGCGCTCCGACGGCTGAACGCGATCACCGAGCAACTCGAGACCCTCGACTTCGGCAAGACTCCCCCGTACGTGGTCAACGGCCTGAAACGGGACCAGCTCATCGCGCTCAACTCGACGCTCCTCCACGAGCTCTACTTCGCGAGCATGGCCTTCGGCGATGGAAAGCCGACCGACACGCTCGCCCAGGCATTCATCCGTGACTTCGGATCCGTGGACCGCTGGCGCGGTGAGTTCGTCGCCATGGCGACCGGCCTCGCCGGCGGGTCGGGATGGGTGTTGCTCGTCTACGTTCCGCGCGATCGCCGGCTCATCAATCAGCACGCCGGCGATCATGGGCAGGCCGTCGCGGGGGGCATCCCGATCCTGGCCCTCGACATGTACGAGCACGCCTATCACATCGACTTCGGCGCCAATGCGAAGGCGTACATCGATACGTTCCAGCGGAACATCGACTGGGCCGGAGTAGAGGCCCGCTACGAGGACGCGTCGAGAGTCGACCCGCCGCGTCCCCTCGTGCAGAACGAATTCGGAGATCTGCCCGCGATCGCGGTCGAGGACGTAAAGGCCATGCTGGACGCCGGCCAGCCCGTTCAGGTCATCGACGCGCGTCCCAGGTCCTACATCTCGCGGCAGCAGGACATCATGGACGGCGCGGTCTGGCGCGACCCGGAGCGCTTCCCGGAGTGGGTCGGCGAGCTGTCGAAGGCAGAGCCGGTCGTCGTCTTCTGCGCCTACGGGTTCCACGTCGGCTGCAAGACCGCCATCGCGCTACGCGAGGCGGGATTCGACGCCAAGTACATGAAGGGGGGCCACTCCGCCTGGAAGGCGATCGGCGGCCCGATCAAGCTCTACGCATGAACAGCCCTCCGCTCTTGCTCCTGCTGGTGGGCCTCCCCCCCACCCCGTCCAGCCTCCGGGTTCGCGTCTGGCGACGCTTGCGCACCCTGGGGGCGGTGCCGCTCAAGCGCTCCGCGTATCTGCTGCCCGACACGCCGGAACGGCAGGAGGACTTTCACTGGCTCGCGCAGGAGATCCAGCGTGAGGGGGGGGACGCGACGCTCATCCGGGTCCAGCAGATCGAGAACATGAGCCCCGAGAACGTCACGCGCCTGCTCCACGAGCCGCGGAATCTCGACTACCGCCAGCTCGCCGCCCGCTATCGCAAGGTCCTTCAGCGACTGGATCGGAAGTCCGGGGCAAGGAGCGGCACCGCTCACGAGGAGCTCACGCGACTGGCCAAGGAGCACCAGAAGATCCGTGACATCGATTTCATGAACGCCCCGGGGGGCGCCGAGGTCCGGCGTCTCGAGGAGGTCATCGCCATGCGTACCCGACGCCCCGAATCGGCCCGCCGCGAGGAGCCGCCGAGCCTCGATCTGTCCACGCTGCGTGGTCGACGGTGGGTGACCCGTCCACGCCCCCACATCGACCGTATCGCCTCGGCGTGGCTCATCAAGCGTTTCATCGACCCCCAGGCGGAGTTCCTGTTCGCCCCGCCGGCCGACTTCCCCGAGGACGCGATCCCCTTCGACGCGCCGGGCGTGGAGCTGACCCATCACGGCGAGGACTGCACGTTCGAGACTCTCGTGAAGCGGGCGCGGCTGCGCGACCGACGGCTCGTCCGGATCGCCGAGGTCGTCCACGAGGCGGATCTCCGTGACGGCAAGTACCCGCACGAGGAAGCTCGCGGCATCGACGTGGCGATCCGCGCGCTGCTCGCCGCGACGCCCGACGACCACCAGGTGCTCGCCAATGGCATGACCCTGTTCGAAGGCCTGTACGCCACGACCCCGCGGAAGCCGTGACGACCCTGATCCTGTCACGGAGCGACGTCATGGAGCTCCTCAGCCTCGGTGACTGCATCGAGGCGGTCGAGCACGCCTTCCGGCTCCACTCGGAGCGGCGCACGTTCGGGCCGGGCGTGCTGGGCATTCGGGCCGCCGACGGCGGCTTCCACATCAA
>DATFUK010000296.1:0-3187 GCA_035260865.1 Candidatus Methylomirabilota bacterium
CAGGAGCTCTTCGCGCCGCGTCCCGGACCGCATCAGGTCGAACGAGGGGAAGATCCGCCGGTCGGCCAGCTCGCGCGAGAGGTAGAGCTCCATGTTGCCGGTGCCCTTGAACTCCTCGAAGATGATCTGGTCCATCCGCGAGCCGGTGTCCACCAGCACGGTGCCGATGATCGTGAGCGAGCCGCCCTCCTCGATCTTGCGGGCCGCCCCGAAGAACGCGCGCGGCATCTGGAAGGCGCGGCTGTCGATGCCGCCCGACATGGTGCGCCCGCGCGAGGAGAGCTCGTTGTTGTAGGCGCGGGTCATCCGGGTCAGCGAGTCGAAGAGGATCAGCACGTCCCGCTTCTCCTCGACGATCCGCTTCGCCTTGTCGATGCACTGCTCGGTCACTTCGATGTGCCGCCGGTAGGGATTGTCGTTGCTCGAGGCCACGATCTCGGCCTGCTTGCCGATCTGCATCTTGAAGTCGGTGACTTCCTCCGGCCGCTCGTCCACCAGCAGCACCATCACTACCACCTCGGGATGGTTGGCGAGCACCGACTTGGCGATCTTCTGGAGCAGCATGGTCTTGCCGGTGCGGGGCGGGGCCACGATCAGGCCGCGCTGCCCTCGACCGATCGGCGCGATCATGTCCAGCGCGCGCATCGAGAGCTCGTCCCGGGTGAGCTCGAGCTTGAACTTCTCGTACGAATGAACCGCGGTGAGGCCTTCGAAGATCGACGGGGTGGGCGGCCGAGACGGCGGACGGGGCGGCATCGGACCACGCGGGCCCTGGCCTTGCCCTCCGCCCTGGCCCTGACCCGATCCTTGCCCTTGCCCTGGCCCCTGCCCTTGCGGCGGTCGGTTCCCGGAGTGGCGGCGGTGGCGAGATCGCCTACTCACGTGGGATGCTCATTGGCGCAAACCCTTTCCTTCAGTAGCGGTAGAGGTGAACCGTCAAGCCGCTCAATCGGCGCCGCGGTGCGGGGGCACGCGCGGGGGGCCCCGGTCGGCAGGCCCATGACTGACCCCAAGTGTACCGGAACGTGTTCGCCGCCACCAGAGAATCGGGGCCACCGATTTAGGGTGTTCTTTACCGGGTCGTTCGTTCCAGAGCCCGGGAGGCAGGCCCCGGCCCGTGGGCCATCACCGCCAATTCCGGCGCGTTGCGCCATGGGGCACACGGCACATGGCTTGCTCCTTCCCGTGACATGCCCTCGCGGTGGCGCTCGGTCTGCATCGTCGTGACTCCCGGCTCCGGAGAGGGCCGGGCGCGCGGGGTCGCCCGGAGGCTCGGCCGGCTCCTCCGGCGCCGGGGCTCGGCGGTCACAACCCAGGCCTTCGACACCCTGCCCTCGCTGGTCGAATGGGCCAGAACCTGCGGGCCGGAGTTCGACGCGATCTGCTGCGTCGGCGGCGACGCCACCCAGAGCGCGGCCGCGCTCCTGGCCCGGCGCCACCGGATCCCGTTCGTCCCGATCCCGACCGGCTTCGGCAACCTCTTTGCCCGGGTCTTCGGTCACCACTCCTCTGCCCGCGAGGTGGCACGCCTGCTCGACGAGGGCGAGATCCGGCTGGTGGACGTCGGCGTGGCGGGAGACGAGCTCTTCCTCTCCCACAAGAGCTATGGCTTCCTCGATCAGATCCAGGAGGCGGTGGAGGAGGGCCGGCGCCAGCCGCGGGACCGTATCCGGCGGCTGCTCGCCTACTACGGCACCGCGGTGCGGGCGGTCTGGCGCACGCCGTTCGCCCCGCTCGGCGTCGAGGTGGACGGGGTATTGGCCGCGGACCAGGCCGTGCTGGTCACGGTGGCCAACGTGGAGACCTATCGCGACTTCCTGAGCCTCACCCCAGCGGCGTCGCCGGTCGACGGGCGCCTCGACGTCTTCGTCGTCCCGCGGACCTCGAAGTGGGGCCTGGCGTGGCGCCTCCTCCGGCTCAAGCTGCGGCTGCCCGGCCGCTGGAGGGGCGTCTCGGTCTACCGCGGGCGCGAGGTGGTGGTCGTGAGCGCGGCCGGGCGCGAGACGCTCCGGGTCGTGCGGCGGGTGCTGCCGCTGCTGTTGCCCCCGGGCGCGATCGAGCGGCTCAAGCGGCGTCAGCTCGAGGGAGAGGAAGAGGTCCCGCTCGAGACGGTGGGCTGAAGCCCGGCGCGCTTCGCCCGCCAGCTCATGGCCGCGAGCGCGAGCAGGCCGATCGCGATCCACACGACCTGGCGCGCCCGGCGCACGAAGCTGAACGCGAGCCCGGCGCCGGCCCCCAGGCCCATGGCCTCGAACGCGGCCGCGTTGGCGCTCTCGAAGGCCCCGAGGCTCGCGGGCACCAGGAACGTCGCGAAGCGCACCCCCGCGCCGAGCGCCTCGATCACGGTGGCGGTCACGAGGTCGGCCGGAATGCGGAGGAACACGAGGATCACGAAGGCCTCGACGGCGCCGAGCAGCCAGCCGGCCAGGTGGAACCCGGTGGACCATGAGAGCCGGCGCCAGTCGCGGCGGTAGTAGTCGCGCAGGCTCGCGTCGAGCCGCTGCGCCGAGTCGCTGCGGGGAACCACGCCGACCCACTCGAGGAGCCGCCCCGCGCGGCCGACGATCCCCATCACCTGGACGCCCACGAAGCCGGCCACCCCCGCGACCTCCACCACGAGCAGCCAGAGCATGGCGCCGATCACGCGCGAGTCGGTGGCGAGCAGGCTCCAGGCGAGCGCGACCCCGATCAGGAGGAAGAGAGCCTGCGCGATCGTGATCGTGGTCTTGGCGATCACCACCGACGGCACGCTCTCCTCGTACGCGACGTCACGGCGGATGAGCCACGCCTTCACCGCCTCGCCGCCCACCGAGCCGAAGGCGGTGACCAGGTTGAGTGCCTCGCCGGCCAGCCGCGCGCCGTAGAGTCGGTGAAAGGGCGCCGGATCGCGCGGGAACGCGAAGCGCCAGCCCAGGGTGTCCACCGCCATGATCGCGGCATAGGGCAGGCAGACCAGCGCGAGCTGCCACCAGGTCAGCCGCGCCAGCGCCTCGAGAATCGGAGCCGGGCCGATATGGTGGACGGAGAACACGATCGCCACGATTCCGAGCACGAGCAGGACGGCCTTCACCCAGCGCATGCCGTGTGGAGAGTACAACTTCCGTGCCATGCTCTACGGCCCCCTTGAGCCCTGTGGCATGCTGGGAGATATGAAGAGGGTGATCCGGTACCGGCTCACGGCGGGAGC
>DATFUK010000297.1:0-10114 GCA_035260865.1 Candidatus Methylomirabilota bacterium
GCCTCTTCGGACTGTCAAGGCTTGGCGTGGCGCAGGAGATGGGGGGCGGTGGCCTTGAAGTGGGCGGTCACCGGGCTGCCGGCGGCAAAGCCCAGGTCATCGACGGAGCGTTGCGTCACCAGGGCCACGAGGGGGAATCCACAGTCAATCACCACGCGCACATGGGGACCGCTCGGCACCAGGCGCTGGACCGTGCCCCCCAACCGGTTGAACTCCCGCGTCCCGCCCGGTTTGGGGGCGCCCGGGAAGATCGTTACGTCCTCCGGTCTCACGCAAAGACGCACGTACTCGCCCGCTTCGGCCCGCTGCGCGACCTCGACCATCTGCCCCCCGACGTCCACCAGCGCCAGATCCCGGCTCCAGTCGATGACGCGCCCGTCGAGGATGGTCTCCACCCCCACGAATCGCGCGACCTCCTCGGAGGCGGGAGCCCGGAACACCTGGGCTGCGTCGTCGAGCTGAACGAGGCGGCCACCCATGAGGACGCCGACCCGATCCCCCAGGGTCATGGCCTCGGCGCGGTCGTGCGTCACTAGCACGGTGGTCGTGCGCTCCTGCCGGAGGATGCGGGCGAAATCATCGAGCAGCGCCTCGCGAGTGGGCTGGTCCAGCGCCGAGAAGGGCTCGTCGAGCAGGAGCAGTTCCGGCTCGAGCACGAGGGCGCGAGCCAGCGCGGTCCGCTGCGCCTCGCCGCCCGAGAGGGTGCGCGCCTGGCGGGACGCCAGGTGCCCGATGCCGAGCCGCATGAGCCACGCGTCCACCCGCGGGGAGGTCTGGCGGGCGTCCACTCCACGGAAGCGAAGGCCGAGGGCCACGTTGTCCCGAACCGTGGTATCGGCGAGGAGCGGCTCCTGGAAAGCGCTGGCCATGCGCCGGCGAACCTCGAGGCCGTTGGCCGGGCTGACGGGCTCGCCCTGGAACCGCACGCTACCCCCGGTTGCCGGCTCGAGCAGGCCCATCACCCGGAGCAGGGTCGACTTGCCGGCGCCGTTGGGACCGATCACCGCCAGGACCTGACCTGGCTCCACGGTCAGCTCGGGGATGTCCAGGACGGTACGCCCGGCGCGAGCGACCCGGATGCCGTGCAGGGCCACGACCGGCGGCGGGGTCACGCGGAGGGCAGCACGTGGATCGCGCCGCGGTGGAGCGAGAACTGCCAGTGCCGGTCGCGATCGATTTCGAGGATCTCGTAGACGAGCCGCGGCACCTCGAGCTCGAGGTCGTAGTCGCCCTGCGCGGCGACACCCGGCTCGTCGAGGCGGATGAAGAGCGTCCACGAGGCGCCCAGGTCCATCTCCCGCACGACGGTGCCGGACATGAGGTTCATGTGATGCGAGCCATCCACGCCGGTGCGATCCTTGCGGATCAGGCGCACATACTCGGGCCGGATGAAGAACGCGAGCGGGCTATCCGGCGCGGGCAGGTACGAGCGGGTCGGCGAGTTCACCGCCTCGAGCACCTGGCCGCGCCAGCGGAGTTGGATTCGGTCGGCGGTGGCCTTCAGCGTGACCCCCTGCACCAGGTTCCGGATCCCCATGATGCGAGCCACGCTGCGCGACGAGGGCTGCGACAGGAGCTCGGCGCGGGGCGCCGCCTGGATGACGCGCCCTTCCTCGTAGACCACGATGCGGTCGCCCAGCCGGTAGGCCTCGGTGAGGTCGTGGGTGACCAGCACCGCCGCGACGCCCCAGCCGGTGAGAATGCTCCGCAGCTCGTCGCGCAGGGCCTGGCGTAGCGGCAGATCGAGCGCGGAGAGGGGCTCATCCAGCAGGAGCAGCGCCGGATCGGTGGCGAGGGCGCGGCCGAGAGCCACCCGCTGGCGCTGACCGCCCGACAGCTCGCGCGGATAGCGCTCCGCGAAGGCCTCGAGCCCGAGGCGCGCCAGCACCTCGTCCTCGCGGCGACGCCGGTCGGTCCGAGCGCGCTGGCCCAGGCCGAATCCAACGTTGCCGCGCACGGTGAGGTGCGGGAACAGCGCGTAGCCCTGGAACACGTAGCCGACGCGCCGGCGCTGGGGCGGCACGTCGATGCCGGCCGCGGCGTCGAAGAGCACGTGGCCGTCCACCACGATGCGCCCGGCGTCGGGGCGCACGAGCCCGGCCAGGCACTGCAGCGTGAGGGTCTTGCCCGCTCCGGAGGGCCCAAAGAGCGCGGCGACGCCGGCGCCCGCGCTCCACTCGACGTCGAGCGTGAAGCCCGGCAGCGACTTGCGGATCGCGACCTCGAGCCGGCTCGTCATGCCGCGCGGGCGCCCAGGCGATTGGCCGCGATCAGCACGAAGCAGGAGAGCGCGGTGAGCACCGCGACGAGCCCGAGGGCCTCGGCACTCTCGCCGGTCTGCACCGCGGTGTAGATGGAGAGCGGCACGGTCGCGGTGCGGCCGGGGATGTTGCCCGCGAGCATCAGGGTGGCGCCGAACTCGCCGAGCGCCCGCGCGAACGCGAGCACGAGGCCGGCCAGGATGCCGTTGCGGGCGAGCGGCAGGGTGACTTCGAGCACGGTGCGCAGCTCGGAGTGGCCGAGGGTATAGGCCGCGCGCTCCAGATCACGGTCCACCGACTCGATGGCCGCGCGCACCGTGCGCACGAGAAGCGGCAGCGCCATCACGGTGGCCGCGATCACCGCCGCGTACCAGGTGAAGGCCACGGTCCAGCCGGTCGCCTCGTAGAGCGGCGCGCCCAGCAGCCCGCGGCGGCCGAGCAGCACGATCAGGTAGTAGCCGACCACGGTGGGCGGCAGGACCAGCGGCAGCGTCACCAGCAGGTCCACCAGGTTCTTGCCCCAGAAGCGGCGGCGGGCCAGCGCGTAGGCGATGGGAATGCCGACGAGCGCGTTGAGCGCCGTGGCCGCCACCGCCACCTGGAGCGACAGCCGAAGGGCGGAGATGCTGTCCGGGCTCACGATGGGTGTCCTGGGTGCCGGGGTAGTATGCCACGCTCGGTCACGCCCAGGGTCGGGACGCAGACCCGGGCCGTCCGCCCATCGGCGCGGGACACCTCGGTCACCGTCACCTCGACCCCGTAGACCTCGCGGAGGCTCTCGCGGGTGATCACCGCATCCGGCGGCCCGAGCCGGGCCAGGCGGCCCTGGTGGAGCAGCGCCACCCGGTGCGCGCAGAGGAACGCGTGGTCCGGGTCGTGCGTCGAGAGCATCACCGCGATGCCGCGGTGGGCGAGCCGCTCGATCTCGCCGAGCACGCGCACCTGGTTGCCGATCCCGTCGAGTCCGGCCGGCACGGCGGTGGGCACGCGCTCGGACCAGGCCGGCACCTGCGCCCACACCAGGAAGCAGGCGCGTACGCTCCAGCTCGTGGCGGTCACCACCGCGTCCCGCTCGATGCGGGCGATGGACGGCGCGCCGCCAAAGATCGAGACCTCGCCGCGCACTCCCTCGAGCGGGCCCAGCCCGTAGAGGTGCGCCACCGCCGACAGCGCTTCGAGGTCGACGTGCCCGCGGACGTCGCCGCCGAGGACGTCCCGCTGGGCCCCGGCCCAGCGGACCCCGGGGCCGGGAGCGGTCGGTGACCCGGCGCTCAGAGCAGCCGCCCGGCCGCGATCAGCGCGCCCCGGCGGGCGGCGGCTGGAAGCCGAAGCGGCTCAGCACCGCCCGGCCGTCGGAGCTCGACAGCAGATCGAGGAACGCCTGGGCGAGCGCGCCCTGCTTGGACGCGGCCACGACCGCGCCCGGGTAGATGACGGGGCGATAGCTGTCCTCGGGCGGGCGGAAGGCTTCCTTCACGCCCTGCGCGCGCGACGCCGCGTCGGTGGTGTAGACGAACCCGGCGTCCACCTCGCCGCGGGCCACGTACTCGAGCACCTGGCGTACGTTCTCGGAGAAGACGAGCTTGGATTGCAGGCGATCCCACAGGCCGAGCGCCCGCATGCTCTCCTCGGCGTACTGCCCGGCCGGCACCGTCTTGGGGCTGCCGATGACGATGCGCCCCACCCGCGCCTCGAGCAGGTCCGTCGGCTTGGTGATGTCGACCTTCGAGTCGACGGGCTTGATCACGACGAGGACGTTGCGGGCGAAGGCTCGCCGGCTGGCCGTGACGATCAGCTTCTGCTTCTCCAGCTCGTCCATCTGCCGCTGCGCGGCCGAGAGGAAGACGTCGACCGGCGCGCCCGCCTCGATCTGTTTCTGCAGATCGCCCGAGGCGCCGAAGTTGTAGCGCAGCGTCACGCCCGGCCGCGCGGCCATGAACCCGCGCCCCATCTCCTCGGTCGCCTCCTTCAGGCTGACCGCGACCGACAGGATGACCTCCTGCGCGCGAGCCCCGGGCGCGGCGACCAGCACCGCCGAGAGGGCGACCGCGAGAATCTTCATGAATCGCATCATCCGCCTCCTGAGCGCACGCTCCATCGTGATCGTTTCAGCTCCCGACGATCCCACTCGCCTCCACGCTGGCCGAGGCGCTCTGGGTGGCCATGCGCAGCATCTCGAGCGCGGCCACGCCGAACGAGACCTGGAATCCGTCCGGTGTGCGCAGCGTCACGATGACGGTCCCCGGCTGCGGGCTCCGCTCCACTTCCCAGCTCCCCAACGGGTATACCACGCGCATGGTGTCGTCGTGGTACCGCCGGCGCAGCGAGCGTCGCACCATCTCGGGCAACGTCATCATGAGGGCGTTCAGGCACTCGGCGGGCAGGACGAGGGTCCCGGGCTGGGCCCGCTGGTCGGTCACGTGGATGGCGAACGACTCGCCGTCCGGAGACACGTCGAAGGTCGTGAGCTGCCGTCCGTGGATCACCGTCATGATCGTCGCGCTCTCGTTATTCCCTAACAGATATAGCGAGTGGCTGTCAAGAGCCCGGGCGAGATGGGCCACGGCAGCGTGGGCTAGCGCCGGGCGCGGCGCGGCATCACCGGCGAGCGATGACGAGGGGTCCCGGCGACGGAGCGAGCGCGGCGCCCGGACCGCGAGCCGGTCGCCCGCGCCGCATCGAGCGCGGCGAGATCCGGGGCGCTCGCCCGGGCGGCCGCCCGCTCGACCGCGCGATAGCGGGCGATGACGTCGTGACCCAGATCGGTGAGCGCGGCACCACCGCCCCGCGCCCCGCCCGGCTGAGTCGTGACCAGCGGAGACCTGAACGACCGGTTCAATCCGTCGACGAGCGTCCACGCGCGACGGTAGGACATGCCCATCGCCCGGCCGGCTGCCGAGATCGATCCCGACTCGCCCACCAGCTCGAGCAGCTTGACCTTGCCGGGCCCGATGGCGCCGTGATCCGTCAGGTCGATGCGGATGGTCAGCCTGGCCACGGCCGGTAGGGTACCATCGCGAGCGGCGCGCGCACGACGCGATCAAGAACGTCCTCCGCGCTAGCCCCGCCGGCGCTGCTGGATCCAGCTCAGCGCCCAGTTCACCAGGAAGGTGATCAGCAGCAGGATCACCGACAGCGCGATGGCGACGTCGAAGTTGCCCTTGCCGGTCTCGAGCACGGTGGCGGTGGTGAGCACGCGCGTCGAGCCCCGGATGTTGCCGCCCAGCATCATGGACGCGCCCACCTCGGAGATGACGCCGCCGAAGCCCGCCATCACCGCGGCCAGCATCGGCAGCCGCGCCTCCTTGAGGAGCACCCAGATCATCTGGCTCCGGGACGCACCGAGCCCCAGCATCTGCGAGCGGAACGCCTCCGGCACCTGCTGCACCGCGGCCAGGGTGAGCCCGGTCACGATCGGCGCCGCGATCACGAACTGGCCCGCGACCATCGCGGTGGGCGTGTAGAGCAGCTCGAGGAAGCCGAGCGCGCCGTTGCGCCAGAGCAGGATCGTGACGAAGAGCCCGACCACCACCGGGGGCAGGCCCATGCCGGTGTTCACGAGGCTCACGACGAGCGCGCGGCCCGGGAAGCGCGAGAGGGCCAGCAGCGCGCCCACCGGGATGCCGACGAGGAGCGAGAGCAGGGTGGCGGTGGCGGAGACCTGGATGGACAGCCAGGTGATCCACCAGACCTCCGGGTCGCCGGCGGCGAGGAGCCGGAGCGCTTCGAGGATGCCCTGCCCGAACAGGCCCACGGCGCGGGCGGCTCCGCCTAGAGGTCCTCGTCCTTCTTGCCGGCCACCGGGACGAACAGCGCCTGGCCGTGCTTGTCCACGCCGAACGCGCGGATCACCGCCTGGGTCTCGGAAGCCAGCATGAACTCGGCGAACGCCTTGCCGCCGGTCGCGTTCACGCGCGGGCCGTTGGCCGGGTTCACCTCCATGACCGAGTAGATGTTCAGCAGCGGGCGGTCCTTCTCGACGAGGATCGGCAGGTCCACCCGCTTCTGGAACGCGAGGTAGGTCCCGCGGTCGGTCAGGGTGTAGGCGCGGCGGTCATTGGCGATGCCGAGCGTCTGTCCCATGCCCTGCCCGGATTCGATGTACCAGGCGCCCTTCGGCTCGACGCCGGCCTGCTTCCACAGCCCCTGCTCGAGCACGTGGGTGCCCGACTTGTCGCCGCGGGAGACGAAGCGGGACTGGCTCTCCGCGATGCGGGTGAGCGCGGCCACCGCCTTCGGCAGGCCCTTGATCTTCGCGGGATCGTCGGCCGGCCCGATGATCACGAAGTCGTTGTACATGACGAGCCGCCGGTTGCTCATCTTGCCGTCCTCGACGTACTTCTTCTCGAGCCCCGGCGCGTGGGCCAGGGTGACGTCGGCCTCGCCGCGGGCGGCGAGGGCGAGCGCTTGCCCGGTGCCGACCGAGATGGTCTTCACGGTGAGGCCGGTCTTTTTTTCGAACATCGGCACCAGCACGTCGAGCAGGCCCGAATCCTGGGTGCTCGTGGTGGTGGAGAGGATGACGGTGCTGGACTGGGCGAGGGCCGGCCCGGTCCAGCTCGACATCTGGCCGGCCGTCGCCAGCCAGAGTATCGCGATCAATCGAAGCATCATGACGTGCCTCCGTGACGCATGCGCCAGTCGTCGGAATCGGGGAGAAGAGGGGCGCGCCCTCGGTGCGCGAGGGCGAATGTCACTATGCACACGGCAGCATACAAGCTCACCCCAGCATAGTCAACGCGGGCGGCCCGAGCGTTGACTATGCTCGTTCCAGCACAGTAGACTCGCCTCCGGCTCGCCGCGACTCGGTGTATCATGGCGAGCGCGCGCCCAACCCCCAGGAGACATCGATGCGACGATTCGATCTCGTTCTGCCGGACACCCTCGAAGACTGCCTGAAGATCCTCGCCGAGCGAGGCGCGCAGGCCAAGCTGGTGGCGGGAGGCACCGATCTCCTCCCCCAGATGAAGAACGGCGCTCTGAAGCCCGCGGTGGTGGTGGATCTCTCGGGCATCGCCCGGATCCGCCAGGTCCAGAACGGCAACGGCCTCCGCATCGGCGCCGGGGTCACCGCGCGCGAGCTCGAGCTGAGACCGGCCCTTCGCGGGGTCTACCTCGCGATCGCGGAGAGCGCGGCCATGGTCGGCTCGCTCCAGGTCCGCAACCTGGCCACGGTGGGCGGCAACCTCTGCAACGCCGCGCCCTCGGCCGACATGGCTCCACCCCTGGTGGCGCTCGAGGCCCAGGCGGTCATCGCGGGGCCGGGCGGTGAGAGGCGCGTGCCGGTGGCCGACTTCTTCACCGGAGTCCGCACGACGGTGCTCGCCCCGAACGAGCTGCTGGTCGAGCTGATCGTGCCGCCGCCGGGCGCCCACAGCGGCGGCCAGTACCTGCGGCACACCCCGCGGCGCGAGCTCGACATCGCGGTGGTCGGGGTGGCTTCTCAGCTCACCATGGCCGACGGCCGCTGCACCAAGGCGCGCATCGCGCTGGCCTCGGTGGCCCCCACGCCGGTCCGCGCCACCGCGGCCGAGCGGGCGCTCGAGGGCCAGGCGGTGACGCCCCAGCTCATCGAGCGCGCCGCGACCCTCGCGATCGAGGCGGCCAAGCCCATCGACGACCAGCGCGGCTCCATCGAGTTCCGCAAACACCTGGTCCGCGTCCTCACCCGTCGCACGCTCACGACCGCGCTCGCCCGCGCGAGCGCCTGATCCGGAGGCAGATCACCGTGGCCAAACAGATCCTCCAGTGCACCGTGAACGGCGAACCGGTCGAGGTGCTCGTCCAGCCGTACGTCACCCTCCTCGACGCCCTGCGCGAGGACATGGGCCTCACCGGCCCCAAGGAAGGCTGCGGCACCGGCGACTGCGGGGCCTGCACCGTCCACGTCGACGGCAAGGTGGTCGCGAGCTGCCTGATGCTCGCGATGCAGGCGCGCGGCCGGAAGGTCCGCACGATCGAGGGCCTGGCCGCCGCGGACACCACGCTCCACCCGCTGCAGGACGCGTTCGTTCGGCACGGCGTCCCCCAGTGCGGCTTCTGTATCCCGGGCGTGCTGATGGCGGCGACCGCGCTGCTCGAGGAGAACCCGCGGCCGTCCGAGGAAGAGATCCGCTACGGCATCGCCGGCAATCTCTGCCGCTGCACCGGCTACACCAAGATGGTGGCCGCGATCAGCGAGGCGGCGGGTACCCTCGCCTCGCAGAGGAGCGCTCGATGAGCACGATGAAGACCACGCGCGACATCAAGGGAGTGGGCGTCTCGATCCCGCGGCCGGACGGCCCCGAGAAGGTCACCGGCCGGGTGCAGTACGTGGCCGACATCCAGCCCAAGGGCCTGCTGCACGCCAAGCTGCTGCGCAGCCCGCACGCGCACGCCCGCATCGTCTCGATCGACACCAGCGCGGCGAAGGCCTTGCCGGGCGTGCGCGCGGTGCTGACCGCCAAGGACATCCCGCACCTCAAGAAGAAGGCCCCGACGCGCGCCCACGCCGTCCTCGCCATCGACCGCGTGGTGTTCATGGGCCAGCCGGTGGCCGCGG
Organism: Candidatus Methylomirabilota bacterium; assembly: GCA_035260865.1. GTDB lineage: Bacteria > Methylomirabilota > Methylomirabilia > Rokubacteriales > CSP1-6 > CAMLFJ01. The sequence goes on from DATFUK010000297.1 coordinate 8,803, forward strand.
TGGCCGCCGACGAGCTGTCGATCGCCGAGGAGGCCCTCGATCTCATCAAGGTCGAGTACCAGGTGCTGCCCGCCTCGATCGACCCGCTCAAGGCCATGCTGCCCGGCGCCCCGCCGGTGGCCGACGCGGGCACCGAGGCCGACACCAGCGAGGCGCTCGCCCACTCCGCGGTGGCCATCGCCAAGAGCGAGGCGCCCGCCAAGGCGGTGAACATCTCGCAGCAGGCGCGCCTGCAGCGCGGCGATCCGGCCAAGGGCTTCGCCGAATCCGATCACGTGCTCGAAAAGACGTACCGCGTGCCGATGGTGCACCAGGGCTATCTGGAGGCGCACGCCGTCCTGGCCGAGTGGGACCGCAACGGCCTGCTCACCCTGTGGGCCAGCACCCAGGGCTCGTTCAACACGCGCTCCGAGGTCGCCGACGTGCTCGGCATCCCCGAGAACCAGATCCGGGTCATCCCGGTGGAGTGCGGCGGCGGCTTCGGCGGCAAGATCCGCGCGCTCTGCGAGCCGATCACCGCGGTGCTGGCGCAGGTCACCAAGCGCCCGGTGCGCTACGTGATGACGCGGCGGGAGGAGCTGCAGGCGGGCATGCCCGCCCCGCAGGTCATCATCAAGCTCAAGACCGGCGTCAAGCGCGATGGCACCCTGATGGCGCTGGACGCGGAGACCGTCATCGACTCCGGCGCCTACTCCGGCGCGGTGCTCGCGGTGAGCGCGGTCTTCCTCGGCAGCATGTACAAGTGGCCGTCGTTCGACGTCCGCGGCTTCGAGGTGCTGACCCACAAGCCGAGCGTGGCCGCGTATCGCGCACCGGTGGCGCCGCAGACCATCTTCGCGATCGAGTCACACATGGAGCAGATCGCCCGCGACCTCGGCCTCGATTCGGTCGAGTTCCGGATGCGCCACCTGATCGCGCCCGGCGACCCGATGGTGAACGGCCAGCCGTGGCAGTCCAACGGAGCCAAGCAAGTACTGGGTCGCATCGCGGAGCATCCACACTGGAAATCCCGCAAGCAGTGGGTGGCCGCCGCGGGTAAGAACGGCAAGCGTCGCGGCGTGGGCCTGGCCCTCGGTGGCTGGCTCGGCGGGCTCCAGCCCACCGGGGCGACCGTCCGCTTGAACCCCGACGGCTCGCTCGCGGTGCTCACCGGCCAGGTGGACATCGCGGGGACGAACATCTCGCTGGCCCAGATCGCGGCGTCCGCCTACGGGGTGGACACGGACCTGGTCCGCATCACCACCGGTGACACCGACGTCGCGCCCATGACCGGGCTGAGCGCGGGCAGCAAGACGATCTACACCGTCGGCGC
>DATFUK010000298.1:0-12860 GCA_035260865.1 Candidatus Methylomirabilota bacterium
TCCCCAGGCACTCTTGATGAGCACTCTCATCCCATGGCCCTCCGGTCTACGAGCGTGACGGAACGGTCAATCTCCACTACGGTAGCCGCGCCAACCCGCCAAGAGCTCTCATCGACCGACGATCGTGAGCCTCGACGGACCGCCTGTCAAGCCGGTCCCGTGGACGCGTCCCCCTACGGCACGCCCAGCAGCTTCCGGAACTCCTCCAGCTCCTGCTTCGGCACCTCCGGGTGCTCGCGCACCCTCGCGTACACGTCGGCGGGGTTGTCCTCGATCGCGCGGCTCACCTTGGAGAAGACGCGCAGGAGCTGGTGGGCCTCGCGGTCGGCCTTCTTCTGCACGAGGGAGCCGCCCATGCGGCCGATGGCGCGGATGACCGCGCTGTCGATCTGCACGAACGAGGTGAGCACGGTGGCCACCTGCTGGCGGCCCTGCCGAGCGGGCTGGAACTTGTAGGCCAGCGCCACCACCGCGCGCCCCTTGATGTCGGGCAGGGCCGACTGGTAGGCGCCCTGCGCGCGCATCAGGCGCAGGCCGGGCTCGGCGTGGGCGAGGGCGAACGTGCCCTTCACGCCCCAGCCGTCGTCGAGCCAGAGCGAGCCGGCCTCACGCCAGATCTTGTAGCGCGCGGCCTTCAGCGCGCGGGTGACGTGGCTGGCGAACTCCGGGTGATCGAGCAGGTACTCGAAGATCTCGGGACGGACGACGTAGGGCTCGAACTCCATCCGGGTGGACGCGAAGGCCTTCTTGACGATCTCCTCGAAGTGGTGGCGCTCCTTCGGCGGAAGCTGAGGCGGGAGCGGCAGGGTCGGCTGCGCGACGGTCGGCTGGGTGCCCCCGAGCAGCGCGCAGAGGCCCAGCAGCGCGACGACGGTGAAGCGGCGGCGGGACAGCAGGCGCAGTCGCGCCCCGGCTACCAGCCGATGGCGTGCGCGCCGCGGCGTGGGTCGGCTCCGCCCAGCCGCACGCCGTCCTTGCCCACCACCGAGGCGCAGACCGCGCCCGCGCGCCAGTCGTAGTCGGGCCAGTCGGTGATGAGGTGGCCCAGCTTGGCCAGGGCCGCGCGCGTCTCGGGGGCGATGCGGGCCTCGACGTCGACACGACCCGGCGAGTTGGTGTGCGGCCAGAAGGAATCCGGGAAGCTGCGGGTGGCCAGCCGCGGGGCCTCCACCGCCTGCTGGGGCGCCATGCCGTAGGCCACCATGTTGAGCAGCACCTGCAGCATCGCCTGCTGCTGCACGTCGCCGCCGGGGGTGCCGAAGGCCATGAAGGCGCGGCCGTCGCGCAGCACGAGGGACGGCGCCGGGGTGAGCCGCGGCCGCTTGCCGCCCACCACTTCGCTGGCGTGGCCGGGCACGAGCCAGCCCTGCGAGCCGCGCGGCGAGACCACGCAGCCCACGCCCGGGATCACCGGCGAGTCCACCCCGCCCGGATCGCTGGGGGTGGCCGAGAAGGCGTTGCCCTCCGCGTCGATCACGGAGACGTACGACGTGTCGAGCGTGCCCGCGTGCGAGGGCGCGCCCACCTTGGAGCCCGTGGCGTGCCCGTTGCGTACCGCGGCCTTGCCCTCCGGGTCGCCCGGCGGCGGCATCTCGGGCCAGGCGCGGTCCTCGCGGATCAGGCCGCGGCGCAGGTCCGCGTAGGCCTTCGAGAGCAGCGCCTCGGCCGGGACCTTCACGAAGCGCGGATCGCCGTAGTAGGCCTCGCGGTCCGCGAAGGCGAGCTTCATCGCCTCGATCAGGATGTGGAGTGCGCGCGGCGAGTTGTGGCCGAGCGCGGGCCAGTCGTAGGGCTCGATCAGGTTCAGCATCTGCAGGAACACCGGCCCCTGACACCAGAAGCCGCAGGCCGCCACTTCGTAGTCGTGGAAGCTGGTCTTGAGCGCGGGCGCGACCTCGGCCTGGAACGCGGCCAGATCCTCGAGCGCCATCAGCCCGCCCTCGCGGGCGTGGTAGTCCACGATGCGCTTGGCGATGTCGCCCTTGTAGAACGCGTCGCGCGCGGCGCGGATGGCGCCGGCGCGGCCGCGGCTGCGCGAGCGCACCTCGGCGGCCACCATCTCCTTGATCGTCGCGGCGAGCTCCGACTGCACGAAGAGCTGCCCGGCCGCGTGCGGCTTGCCGCCCGGCAGGAAGACCTTGGCGGAGGTGGGGAAGCGCGCGTACCGCTCGGCGTTGTTGGCCATGGTGGAGGCCGAGAAGGCCGAGGTCGGGAAGCCGTGCTCCGCGCACTCGAGCGCCGCCGACACCGAGTCGGTGAACGACCGCGTGCCCCAGCGCTCGAGCGCGACGCACCAGGCGTCGGGTGAGGCGGGCACCACCGTGCGCAGCAAGCCGATCGGGATGTCGCCCGCGTGCTTGGTGCGGAAGAGCTCGGCGCTCGCGCGGCGCGGATACGGTCCGACGCCCGAGACCTCGAAGGTCTCGCCGGTCGAGGCCAGGTGCACCAGGATCGGCGCCACCCCCGCGAAGCTCACCATGTCGGGATGGACGACTCCCAGCATGAACCCGGCGGCTACTCCGGCGTCGATCGCGTTGCCGCCCTCGGCCAGCACGCGCGCGGCCGCCTGCGCCGCGAGCGGATGCCCGGCCGCCACCATCCACTTCCGCCCCATCACCTGCGTCATCGGGCCCGAGCCCGCCGCCGCAGCGCTACGCTGGTACTGCGCGGAGTCGAGTGTCATGGCGCGTATGCTAACATACCGCCATGGCTCGCCGCTCGCCCCTCATCGGCGTCAGCACCTCGATCACGGTGGGCACCAATCCCGAGCGCGCGTACGTCAATTCCGCGTATCTGCACGCGGTCCAGCAGGCCGGGGGCGTGCCGGTGCCGCTGCCGCCGCAGCTCTCCGCCGCGTCGCTCGAGCAGCTCGGCGCGGAGCTGTACGGGCTCCTCCTGACCGGCGGCGGCGACGTGGATCCGGCGCGGTTCGGCGAGGCGCCGCATGCGACGTTGTACGACGTCGCCCCGTCGCGTGACACCGTCGAGACCTCGGTGCTGAACCTCTCGCTCGCGCGCGGTGTACCGGTGCTCGCGGTCTGCCGCGGGGTCCAGGTGCTGAACGTGGCGCTCGGCGGCACCCTCCACCAGGACGTGGCGACCGAGCCCGGCACCCAGATCCCGCACAGCCAGAAGGAGCCGCGGGACCAGCCCACCCACAAGGTGAAGATCACGCCGGGCAGCCGGCTGGCCGAGACGCTGGGCACCGACGAGATCGAGGTGAACAGCATGCACCACCAGGCGATCCACCGACTCGGCCGCGGGCTCACCGCGGTGGCGTGGGCGCCCGATCAGCTCGTGGAAGGCGCGGAGATCAGCGATCCCGCGCGCTTCGTGCTCGGCGTGCAGTGGCATCCGGAGGAGCTGGTGGGCCATTCGGAGCCGGCCCGGCGCCTCTTCTCCGCGCTCGTGGCCGCGGCACGCAAATCCTGACCCCGCCCCCACTCTCGTCCGAGGTCGGGCCCGCTCCCGCCACCCGCTACTTCTCTCCCTGGGCCACGGCGGGCTATGCCGTGCTCACCGTCCTCCTGGTCGCCTTCTTCTACTGGAGCTGGGGCTCGCCGCTCGCGAACCTGGAGAAGCCGGAGGAATCGCTCGAGCGCCTGGTCTCGCGGGAGATGGACCTGCACGACGTGATGGGCGAGTTATCCCGGTGGGAGCTGAAGCTCTACGAGCTCACCGGCACCGAGCCGGAGACGTTCGAGGACGCCATCGCCCGCTTCGACGAGCTGGACGAGGAGCAGCGCTCGGCCCGCACCGATCTCGACCTCGTGGTGCTGCTCGCCGAGAACGGCCAGCTCGAGCGCGCCGCCTCCGTGATCGAGGCCCTGGAGGGCACCGACAGCACGGCGGCCCAGTACGGGCGCTGGCTGGAAGGCGCCTACCTCGAGGCGCCGTCGCCGCAGGACGCCACCCAGATGGCCGAGGAGATCCGCCGCGAGCTGCCGCACGACTGGTTCACCGACACCCTGGTGCGCCGTCTCGCCACGCGGGTGGACGATCCGGCGCTCCAGGCCGACGCGGAGGCGAACATCGAGGCCCGCGGTCATGCGCTGCTCCGGCGGGTGCGGGGGCTGACCATCACGGGCGTCGTGCTGTTCCTGCTGGCCCTGGTGCTCCTGTGGCGCCTGCTCCGCTCCGCCCGCGGTCCGCGCGTGGCGGAGGCGCCCCTGCCGCCGCTCTGGCGCGGTCTCGACGGCCTCGGCCTCTTCTTCCGCGCCGCCTTCGCCTACCTGCTCATGCCCGCGACGCTCGTCCTGCTGCTGCCACGGACACCCGGCAGCACGGTGGCGATGGGGCTACTGGGCGGGGCGCCGATGATCTGGTGGATCCGGCGCTACCTGCACGCCCGCGGCGAGACGCTCCGCGACACCTTCGGCCTGCGCGTGCCGGAGGGCCAGGCCTTCCGGGTCATCGGCTGGGGCATCGTGCTGCTCGGCCTCTCGATGGCGGGCGAGAGCCTGGTCTCCATGGGCCTCACCGCGCTCGGCGTCACGTCGCACTGGGCGGACGGCTTCCTCGAGGACTTCCTGTGGGGCTCGCCGACCACGGTGCTGGCGGGCACGATCGACGGCGTGGTCTGGGCGCCCATCTTCGAGGAGCTGGCCTTCCGCGGCCTGCTCTACCCCACGCTGCGCCTCCGCCTGCCGCCCTGGCTCGCCGCCCTGCTGAGCGCGGGGCTCTTCGGCGTGGCCCACGGCTACGGGCTGCAGGGCTTCGCGGCGGTCACGTGGAGCGGGATGATCTGGGCGCTCGGCTACGAGCGCTCGCGCAGCCTGCTCCCCGGCATGCTGGCCCACGCGGCCAGCAACCTGATGGCCACCGGCAGCTTCCTCCTGCTGCTGCGCTTCTAGCCCCTCCTACGCGAGCGAGGCATCCACGACCGCCAGCCGGTCCTTGCCCGGCGCGTAGGTGACCTCGCGGACGCCCAGCACGCCTCGCAGCTCCTCGACGGGCACCTTCATGGGCCCCGGCGACGGCGCGGCGCCGGGAGCGGGCTGCGGGAAGGCGGTCGAGCGCGCGGTGTGGAAGGTGACGTTGCCCTCCACCTTCTGCATGACCTGGTGGATGTGGCCGTTCAGCACGGTGACGGAGCCGAAGCGCTTGAGGTAGGCGAGGGCCTGCGCGGCGTCATCGGTCACCCAGCCCCACTGCGGGTATACCGCCCAGAGGGGGATGTGGGCGAAGACCACCACCGGCGTGCTGCCGGTGAGTCCCGCGACGTCGCGCTCGAGCCACTCGAGCTGCTCCGGCCCGAGGCGGCCGAGCCCGCCCACCTTGTAGTCGAGGACGTTGACGAGGCCGACGAAGTGCACGCCGCCGTAGTCGAAGCTCTGCCAGCCGCGGCCCGGCCGGCCCGCCGCGAAGCGATTCAGGTACTCGGTGCCGCCGTCGGCGAACACGTCGTGCTCGCCCGGCACGTAGAACGTGCGGTCGACGCCGGTGCCCTTGAGCGCCACGCTGGCCAGGTCGAACGCGCCCGCCTTCTGCCCGTGGGTGATGTCGCCGGTGTGGATCAGGAACGCGGGCCGGGGATCGAGCGCCTTGATGCGGGCGATCGCCGCCTCGAAGGTGCCCATCGCGTCCGGGTTCGCCGCGCCCTTGAAGCCGATGTGGGTGTCGCTGATCTGGGCGAAGCTGAAGGCGGCCGGCGCGGACTGGGCCTCCGCCGCGCCGATGGCCCGGGACGAGAGCACCCCGCCCGCCACCGACCAGACCAATCCGGTCCCCGTCCACGCCATGCACTGGAGAAACCGCCGCCGGTCGACGCCGCGCTGATCGCTCATGATTCGCTCCTGACCACGACCTTGCCCGTCATCAGCGGGTGCAAGGTGCAGAAGTACTCGTAGGTGCCCGGCTTCGTGAACGTATAGGAGTAGGTCTCGTCGGTATCGAGACCCGGTGACCGGAAGATGTTCTGGGTCGAGGTCACGGTGTGAGGATCGTCGTCGTGGTTGATCCAGGTGACGGTGGTGCCGGGCCGGACGGTCAGCTCGGCGCTCCCGAAACCGTGCGCCTTGATCTCGACGCGCGGCCCCTCCGGCTGCGGCCGGGCCGGGCCCGCCGAGACCAGGAGCAGCGCGGCCATCATGGTTCCTGCCAGGGTGATTCGTCGCCAGGGGCTCATGTTCGTTCCTCCTCGCCCCTGCCAACGCAGCCCGGCTCCCTTCGTTCCGTGACGAAAAAAATGCGAGCCGGGAACGATTCGGCCGGCCCCGCGTTGCGGTGATCGAAGGACCAGCGGGCCTGGCCGCGGGCGAGGAGCCGCGATGGCGAGGGACGTGGGCGAGGCCTATGATCACGGCATGGCGAGCTGGGGGCGGGGCGACGCGGGGGGGCTCGGGCGTGAGGCCCTGGCCTACGCCGACACGCTCTACAACCTGGCCCGCTACCTCACCCACAGCCCGACCGACGCGGAAGACCTCGTGCAGGAGACCTACGCCCGCGCCCTCACCGCCGCGCACCAGTACACGCCCGGGACCAACCTCAAGGCCTGGCTCTTCCGCATCCTGCGCAACACGTTCCTCAGCCAGTACCGCCACGAGCGGCACAATCCGACGGTGGGCGGGCTCGACACGGTGGCGCCGACCTCGCAGGGCGTGGAGCAGGCGCAGTGGCTGCGGGGCGACCTCGAGCTGGACCGTCTGCGCAAGGTGGTCGGCGAGGAGATCGAGCGCGCGCTCATGAGCCTGGGCGAGGAGGCGCGCACCGTGATCCTGCTCGACCTCGAGGGGCTGACCGAGGTCGAGATCGCCCTGGTCGTGGGCTGCCCGGTCGGGACCGTGAAGTCCCGGCTGTCGCGAGCGCGCGCGGCACTGCGCGCGCTGCTCCGGGATTACGCGCCATGACGTGCGACGAAGCCCGGAACCGGCTCCTGGACGCGCGGCGCGGCCGGCTCGATCCGGAGGCGCTCGCCGCGCTGCGCGGGCACCTGCAGACGTGCGCGGCGTGCGCGCACGAGGACGCGGCGGAGGCGCTCCTGAGCGAGGCGCTCGAGGGCCGGCTCCCGCAGCACGCGGCTCCGGTGGCGCTCAAGCGCCGCCTGGCCGCGGAGTGGCCGAGGCCGGCCACCGCGGGCGCCGGCCCCTGGCGGCGCTGGGGGCGCTATCTCGTCCCCGCCGCGGCGGTGGCCGCGGTGCTCCTGATCGTGGTGCCGCTCGCCAACCAGCGGGCGAGCGAGCGCGCCGCCACCCGGATGGTGGCCGAGGCGGTCAACGATCACCTGCGGATCCTGGCGAGCGCGCATCCGCTCGACATCGAGAGCGGCGGGATCCACCAGGTCAAGCCGTGGTTCGAGGGGCGCCTCGACTTCGCGCCGGTCATCCGCTTCGACGGCGACCAGGACTTCCCGCTGCGGGGCGGCGCGGTCGGCTACTACCTGGACCGCAAGGCCGCGGTGTTCGTGTTCAACCGGCGGCTGCACACGATCTCGCTCTTCGTCTTCCGCGCCGACGGGCTGCCCTGGCCGGCCCGCGGCCTGCAGCCGGTGGGCGGCGGGCAGGCGCACGTCACGACCTCCCGGGGGTTCACCTCGGTGCTGTGGCGCGACGGCGAGCTGGGCTACGCGCTGGTATCCGACGTCGACCCGGCGGACCTGGCCCGGCTCGCGGAGCGGCTCGCGCCGAAATCCTGATCGGCGCCGTGGGCGACGACCCCGCCCACCATGGTGAGCACCGGAGCGAGGCTCCCGATCGTCTCCTCCGCGCACGTGAACACGTCGGCGGCGAGCGCGATCAGGTCCGCGCGCTTGCCCACCTCGAGCGAGCCCTGGTCGGCCGCGAGCCCGACGGAGCGCGCGTTCCAGATCGTGAACGAGCGCACCGCCTCGTCGCGCGTCATGCGCTGCTCGGGCTGCCAGCCCGGATCGGCGCCCTCGCGCGGCCGGCGCGTCACCGCGGCGTGGAGGCCGTGGAAGGGGTTGGCGTCCTCCACCGGGAAGTCCGAGCCGCCCGCGATGTAGGCCCCGCTGTCCAGCACCGAGCGCCAGGCGTAGGCACCGGCCAGCCGCTCGGGTCCGAGACGCTCGCCGGCCCAGCGCATGTCGGAGGTGCAGTGGGTGGGCTGCATGCTCGGCACCACGCCCAGGCGCGCGAAGCGCGGGATGTCGGCGGGCGTGAGGATCTGGGCGTGCTCGACCCGCAGCGGTGAGGGCGGACCGCCGTCGGCGCGCACGCGCTCGAACACGTCGAGCACCATGGTATTCGCCCGATCGCCGATGGCGTGCACCCAGACGTGGAAGCCGCGGGCGCTCACCTCGCGGGTGAGCCGCTCCACGTCCTCCGGCGGCACCAGCACGAGCCCGGTGTTCGCCGGGTCGTCGCAGTAGGGCGAGTGCAGCGCGGCTCCGCGCGAGCCGAGCGCGCCGTCGAGCCAGAGCTTCACCGCGCCCACCACGAGCCGCCCGTCGCCCACCGTCTCGGGGGCGCCGTCGCGGTAGCGGCCCCACGCCTTCTTGCCGGAGAGCGCCGCGAAGACGCGGAACGGGAACTGGCCGCGCTCGATCAGCCGGGTGTAGGACGCGATCGCCGAGAGATCGAGCCCCGGCTCGTGCGCACCGGTGAGGCCCGTGGCGAGGCACTCGGCGATGGTGTCACGCACCGCCTGGTCGAAGCGCTCCTCCGACGGCGCGGGGACCAGCCCGCGGATGATGTCCTGGGCCAGGTCGATCAGGATCCCGGTTGGCTCGCCGCGCCCGTCCTTCGCGATGAGCCCGCCCGGCGGGTCCGTGGAGTGGCGCGTGATCCCCGCACGGGTCAGCGCCAGACCGCTGGCCCACGTCGCATGCCCGTCCACGCGGATGAGCGCGACCGGATGCCCGGGGGCCGCGCGATCGAGCGCGGCGCGCGAGGGATAGGCCTGCCCGGGCCAGCGCGTCTGGTCCCAGCCGCGCCCGGTGATCCACTCACCCGCCGGCCGCCGAGCCGCGGCCGCCGCGACCATCCGCGCGACCTCGTCCTCCGAGCGCGCGGCGGCCAGGTCGAGCTCGAGCCGCGCGCGGGCCAGCAGCATGAGATGCCCGTGGCCATCCACGAGGCCCGGCAGCACCGCGCGCCCGCCCAGGTCGAGGGTGGGCTCGCCCGCCGCCGGATTGACGTCGCCGCGCCGGCCCGCGAAGGCCACGCGGCCCTCGCGGATCACGAGGGCGTCCACCACGGAGCCGGCCGCGTCCATCGTGTGGATCCGGCCGTTGGTCAGCAGCACGATCGGCGCGCGCGGCGGGAGCTAGAGGAGGGTCCAGCGCGAGGGGCTGCCGGCCACCGTCTCCTCGCTCACCCGCGCCTCGTTCTTGAGCTTGCGCAGGTGGGAGTGCACGGACATGCCGGCCATACGGTGCAGCGCGGGCATCACGTCGGCGTAGATCACCTTGACGATCTCGGGCACGGTGCGCGGGCCGCCGCCCAGCACTTCGAGGATCTGGCGCTCCCGCAGCATGCGGTGATCGATGAACTCCTGGATCTTGCCGGGGCCGTCCTCGATCACCGGGCCGTGGGCCGGGTAGATGTGCCGAACGCCCAAGGCCTGCACGCGGCGCAGCGAGTCGAGATAGAGCCCGAGGTCGCCGTCCTCGTCGGGGATCACGGTGGTGGAGCCGTTCAGGATCAGGTCCCCGCTGAAGAGCGCCCGCTCCTCCCTCAGGAAGAAGCAGAGATGGTCGGAGGCGTGGCCAGGGGTGTAGACCGGCACGAGGGTGACGCCGTCGCCCTCCACCACCTCGCCGTCCTGGAGCATGTCCACGTCCTCGGGCAGCCCCGAATCCTTGAAGATCATCTTCGAGACCGGCACGCCCGGGAACAGCTCGCGCAGCTGGCCAACCCCGCCCAGATGGTCGCGATGGCGGTGGGTCAGGATGATGCGCTCCGGCCGCCGCCAGCCGCGCTCGCGCAGGTAGCGCTCGAAGAGCTCGGGATACTCGGACTCGCCCGCGCCGGTGTCGATCAGGATCGGATGGGCGCGCCCGACCAGGTAGGTGTTGGTCCCGGGACCGGTCATCATGCCGGGATTGAGCCCGAGCACGCGGCCGACCAGGTCGGTGGGCGTCGCGCTGTGAGGAAAGTTCGGATCGATCCAGCTCATGGGCCCGAGTGTAGCAAAGTCGCGAAGCTTGCGACCCGGGGGGAGGCTGGGATATAAGCAAGCCCAGACGCCGCCCACCCCCAACGCCGCTGGAGGCTCGTCATGATTCTACGCGCAGCGCTCGCCATCATCTTCTTGCTCGGGCTCGTCTCCCCCTCGCCCGCCCAGGTGGTCACCCTCAAGCTCGCCACCATCGTCGGCAACGACAACCCGTTCACCACCGCCGCGTACAAGTTCAAGGAGATCGCCGAGGCCAAGAGCGGCGGCAAGATCAAGGTCGAGGTCTACCCGGCCGGACAGCTCACCAAGAACGAGATCGTGGCCATCGAGGGGATGCAGCTCGGCACGGTGGACATCGCGGCGGTCTCGCTCCCGTCCGCGGGCGGCAAGTTCGATCCCAAGCTGCTCGCGCCCGACGTGCCGTTCCTCTACCAGAACCGCGAGCACGTGTGGCGCGTGATGGACGGGCCGGTGGGCAAGGAGCTGATGAAGCACTTCGAGCCGCTCGGGGCCAAGGGCTTCTGCTACGGCGGCGGCTTCGGCTTCCGCGGCGTGCTCTCCAACAAGAAGGCGGTGATGGTGCCCGACGATCTCAAGGGCCAGACCATCCGCGTCCCGCCCATCCCGACCCTGGTCGAGGTCTTCAAGCAGTTCGGGGCGAACCCGGTGCCGATGATCTGGGGCGAGGTGTACATGGCGGTGCGGCAGGGCACGGTGGACGGGCTCGAGCTGCCGGTGACCACCGCGGTGTCCGACAAGTTCCACGAGATCACCAAGTACTACTCGAAGACCCAGCACTCGTACCCGGCCGCCGCCTGGCTCATGGCCAAGGCGAAATACGAAGGCCTGCCCGCCGATCTCAAGAAGGTGATCGACGAGACCATGACCGCGTCGTGCGCCCAGCACCGCCAGGACGAGCTGAAGGCGGAGGTGGAAGGGCTCGCGGCCATGAAGGCCAAGGGCATGCAGGTCAACGACGTGAAGGACCTCAAGCTCTTCCAGGAGCGCGCGCAGCCGGTCTGGAAGTTCCTCGAGCAGAAGGCGGGCAAGGAGCTGGTGGACCGGGTGATCGCGGAGGCGCGGGCCACCGCGAAGTAGCGTGCTCGTCGACTGGGTCTGCCTGGGACTGATGCTGGTCCTGGTGGCGGACGTCTTCCTGGGCGTGTTCAGCCGGTACGTCATGCACGCGACCTTCCAGTGGTACGACGAGGTCGCGCGGCTCTGCTTCGTCTGGATGGTGTTCCTGGGCGCCGCGTCCGCGGTGCGGCGCGGCGCCCACTTCCGCCTCCACCTCCTGATCGACCGCCTGGGCCCCCGCCTGCGGCGCGGGACCGATCTGGTGGTCGGCCTGCTCGTGGTGGTCTTCGCGGGCGTGCTGGTGGCGGGCGGCGTCGCGATGTGGCCGGTGGCGCGCGGGCAGGTCTCCGATTCGCTCGAGCTGTCCATGGTGTGGTTCTACGGCGCGCTGCCCGTCGGGGGCGCTCTCATGATCCTCTTCTCGCTCCCCCATCTCTGGCGCCTGGCCCGCGGCCGATGATCCTGGTCTGCCTCGTCTTCCTCGTGCTGCTCGCCATCGGGGTGCCGGTGGCGGTGACGGTGGGGCTGGCCGGCTACATCGGCGCCATCCTCGCCGCGCCGATCCCGCTCGCGGTGACCGTGCAGACGATCCTCCACCAGGTAGACTCCTTCGTCCTCCTCTCCCTGCCGCTCTTCATCCTGGCCGGCGCGCTCATGGAGACGGGCGGCATCGCGCACCGGCTCGTGCGCCTCGCGGTGGCGCTGGTAGGCTGGGTGCGGGGCGGGCTCGGCATGGCGGTGGTGGCGGCCGAGTACATCTTCTCGGGCATCTCCGGCTCGACGGTGGCCGACGTCTCCGCGGTCGCGTCCACCACGATCCCGGGCATGGTGCGCGCCGGCTACAGCCGCGAGCTCGCGGTCGCGGTGGTGTCGGCGGCCTCCGCGATGGGCATCCTGGTGCCGCCCTGCATCCTCATGATCGTGATCGGCTCGGTGGCGAGCCTCTCGGTGGCCGCGCTGTTCACCGCCGGCTTCCTGCCCGCGGTGGTCATGGCGCTCGTGCTGATGGCCTACATCTGGCGCACCGCCGGGCGCATGGGCATCGCGGCCGAGGCCAAGCCCACGCTCGGCGAGCTGGGCGTGGCCTTTCGCCAGGCCCTCATCCCGCTCGGCATGCCCGCGATCATCTTCGGCGGCATCCTGGGCGGCATCATGACGCCCACCGAGGCCTCGGTGCTCGCGGTGCTCTACGCGGCGGTGGTGGGGCTCTTCGTCTACCGCGAGATCGAGTGGGCGGCCCTGCCCGGCATCATCATGAACTCGGCGATGATCACCGGCGCGGTGGGCCTGCTGCTCGGCACCGCGGGGGTGGTCTCGTGGTTCCTCACCGTCCAGCAGATGCCGGCCGCGATAATCCGGATCATGACGGTGGTGCCGGGCAGCAGCCTGATCTTCCTCTTCATCACCGCGGCCATCTTCATCTTCTTCGGCGCGGTGATCGAGGGGCTCCCGGCGGTGGTGATCCTGCTGCCGAGCCTGCTGCCGGTGGCGGCGGGGCTCGGCATCAATCCCATCCACTACGCCATCGTCATCGTGGCCGCGGTGGGCATCGGGCTCTTCCTGCCCCCGATCGGGGTGGGCCTCTTCATCGCCTGCGGGATCGCCGACGTCTCGGTGGACCGGGCGACCCGCGCGATGCTGCCCTTCGTGGCGGTGCTGCTGGTCGGGCTGCTCATCATCATCCTGGTGCCCGAGATCACGCTGATCCT
>DATFUK010000299.1:0-2661 GCA_035260865.1 Candidatus Methylomirabilota bacterium
CCGCGGCGGTCCCTCCGCCACCACCGTTCGGGGCGAGCACATCCGTCACGAGACGGTCGGGGGCCGCACCACCGCCTGGGTGCCCACGGCGCAGCGCTGAGGTATACTCCTCCCAGCTTTCCCCCCTGAGAAAGGAGCCCCCATGAGAGAGGCTGTCGTCGTCGCCAGCTCCCGCACCCCGCTCGCCAAGTCCCATCGAGGGTCGTTCAACATCACCCGCCCGGATGACCTGGCCGCCCACTGCATCAAGGACGTGCTCGGCAAGGCCCCGCAGCTCGACATGGCCGAGATCGAGGACGTGATCCTCGGGTGCGCCCAGCCCAACGGCCCGCAGGGCAGCAACGTCGCGCGCGTGGCCCTGGTCCGGGCGGGCCTGCCCGTCTCGGTCGCGGGCACGACGGTCAACCGCTTCTGCTCGTCGGGCCTCCAGGCCATCGCGATGGCCGCGCACCAGATCATCATGGGCGGGGCGGAGGCGGCCATCGGCGGCGGCCTCGAGTCCATCAGCATGATGAAGCGCGACGGCGACCCGAACCCGTGGGTGAAGGACAAGAAGCCCGGCATCTACATGGTGATGGGCGACACCGCGGAAGTGGTGGCCAAGCGCTACAACGTCACCCGCCAGATGCAGGACGAGTACTCGCTGGTGAGCCAGCAGCGCACCGCGCGGGCCCAGCAGGACGGCTTCTTCAAGGAAGAGATCTCGCCGATGCAGGTGGTCCGCGGCATCGTGGACAAGAAGACCGGCGAGATCACCGGCAAGGAAGACGGCTACGTGGACAAAGACGAGTGCAACCGTCCCGACACCACGCTCGAGGGCCTGCTCGGGCTCCAGCCGCACTTCGACAAGACGAGCGGCAAGGGCAGCGTCACCGCGGGCAACTCCTCGCAGCTCTCCGACGGCGCCTCCGCCACGCTCCTGATGTCGGCGGACCGCGCCAAGGCGCTCGGCATCAAGCCCAAGCTCATCTTCCGCGGCTTCGCGGTCGCGGGCTGCGAGCCGGACGAGATGGGCATCGGGCCGATCTACGCGGTGCCGAAGCTGCTCAAGCGCAACGGCCTCAAGATGGACGACATCGACGTGTGGGAGCTCAACGAGGCCTTCGCCTCGCAGGTGGTCTACTGCCGCGACACGCTGGGCATCCCGATGGAGAAGCTCAATCCCAACGGGGGCTCGATCTCGATCGGTCACCCCTTCGGCATGACCGGCTCGCGCATGGTCGGCACCATCGCCAACGAGATGCTGCGGCGCAAGGCGCGCTACGGCGTCGTGACGATGTGCATCGGCGGCGGTCAGGGCGCCGCGGGCCTCTTCGAATCCTGTCTCTAGTCGCTCGCGTTGAATCCACCCCTCACCCTGCCCTCTCCCCAGGGGGGAGAGGGCAGGGTGAGGGGCGCAGTTCCCTCCAGGTGACCTGACATGGCCTACGACTTCGACCGCGTCATCGAGCGCCGCTCCACCGCCAGCAACAAGTGGCGGAAATACCCCGCGGACGTGCTCCCGCTCTGGGTCGCCGACATGGACTTCCTCTCGCCCGAGCCGGTGGTGCGCGCGCTCCGCGAGCGGGTCGAGCACGGCGTGTTCGGCTATGGCTTCGAGGAGCCGGAGTTCGCCCAGGTCTTCGTCGACCGCCTGCAGAAGCGCTACGGCTGGACCGTCTCGCCGGAGGCGGTGGTCATGATCGCCGGGGTGATCCCCGGCTTCAACGTGGCCTGCCGCGCGCTCACGAAGCCGGGCGACGGGCTCCTGATGCAGGTGCCGGTCTACCCGCCCATCCTCCGGTCTCCCGGCAATCACGAGCTCACCCGCGACGAGGTCCCCCTGGCCCGCGACCGCGACGGGCGCTACGCGGTGGACCTCGACGCGTTCCGCGGCGCCATCCACGCCCGCACCCGCGCCTTCCTGCTCTGCAACCCGCACAATCCGGTCGGGCGCGTGCTCACCCGGGCCGAGCTCGCGGGCATGGCGCAGATCTGCCTCGAGCGCGACCTGCCGATCATCGCCGACGAGATCCACTGCGATCTGCTCTACCAGGGCCAGCGCCACATTCCGATGGCCTCCCTCGGCCCCGAGATAGAGCGGCGCACGATCACCCTGATGGCGCCCAGCAAGACGTTCAACCTGGCCGGGCTCAAGGTCTCGGTGGCGGTCGTTCCGGACGCCTCGCTGCGCCAGCGCTTCATGGCCGCGCGGGGCGACTACGTGCAGACGCAGGTCAACGTCCTCGGCTACGCCGCCGCTTTCGCCGCGTACCGCGACGGGGACGCGTGGCTCGGCGAGTTGATGCGCTACCTGGAAGCCAACCGGGACTACCTGGCCGACTACGTGCGCCGGCACCTGCCCGGCGTCACGATGACCCCGCCCGAGGCCACCTATCTCGCCTGGCTCGATTGCCGGAACGCGGGGACCGCCGCGGCGGATCCGTTCACGTTCTTCCTCGAGCGCGCGAAGGTAGCGTTCAACGACGGCGCGCTCTTCGGGCGCGGCGGCCAGGGCTTCGTGCGGCTCAACTTCGGCTCCCCGCGGTCGATCCTGACCGAGGGGCTGGAGCGGATGCGCCGGGCCCTCGCGGGCTGAGCCTCGACGGGCCTTAGACGGGGCGCGACCCCCCGTCGTTTACACTCGGCGTTTACACCCGCCGTACACTGGATCCGACCGTC
>DATFUK010000300.1:0-2594 GCA_035260865.1 Candidatus Methylomirabilota bacterium
TTGACCGCCACGTCCGGCTTGGCGTCCGACGAGGCCTTGATGATCTCGATCTTCCGGCCCGCCACCGTGCCGCCGCGCTCCTTCACCGCGAGCTCGGCCCCGCGCATGCCGTCCTGGCCGCCCGCCGCGAACGGGCCCTCCAGGGTGGCGAGCAGGCCGATCTTGACCGTCGGCGCCTGGGCGGTCGCGCCCCCGGCGACGAGGGCGAGCATCGCCGCGCCCGTCGCCGTCCATAGTAGCCGCCTCGTGAGTGACTTCATTGTCTCCTCCTCTGGGTTAGTGCGGCCCCGGGGCCGCGGTTGAACTGCGCCTGCAGGGACCGCCGACCTCGCACCCACCAGCCGAGCAGGCCGTCGGGCGAGAACAGCACGATGACGAGGAACACGCCGCCGATCAGCAGGTTGAAGCGCTCGCGGCCGACCAGATCGACCGCGAAGTTCTGCAGCAGGACGAACACGATGGCCCCGACGAACGGCCCGATCGGGTGCCGCATGCCCCCGAGCACCGCGATGATCAGGATGTTGATCAGCCAGCTCGTGCCCACCGAGCCCGGCGACACGAGGCCGTTGTACCAGACCATCAGGATCCCGCCCACCGCCGCGATGACGCCGGCCACCGCGTAGGCGGCCACCCGGTGCGCGGTGACGTTGAAGCCGAGCGCGCTCATCCGCCGCGGGTTGTCGCGGATGCCCTGCAGCGCGATGCCGAACGGCGCCCGCAGCAGGTAGGCCACGAAGAAGTAGCCCGCGAGCGACCAGAAGAGCGCCAGGTAGTAGAACGTGGTCGGCGCGCGCAGCTCCACCCCCGCCACCGCCGGCGTCATCACGCTCTGGAAGCCCTGGAAGCCGTTGAAGAGCGAGTAGTTCTGCTGGGCGAGGTAGTAGAAGGCCACCCCGATGGCCAGCGTGATCATGATCGTGTAGATGCCCTCGGTGCGCACCGAGAACCAGCCGATGAGCGTCCCGCACACCGTCGCGATCACGAGCGCGATCACGACCGCCAGCCCCCAGGGCCAGCGCAGGCTGATGTCGGTGGTGCCGCTGGTGGCGAAGATCGCGTACATGTAGCCCGCGATGCCCGCGACCGTCATCTGGGCGAGCGAGACCATGCCCCCGTAGCCGGCCAGGAACGTCAGCGAAAGCGCAATGAGACCCAGGGCCAACGCCTGCGCACCGATCTGGTAGGTGAAGAACGGCGTCGCCACCCACGGGTAGACCAGCACCGCCAGCAGCACCAGCACGTGCCGCGCCCCCACCCGCCCCCGCACCCACCGCGCCCAGCCCGCTCCCGCGATCTCCCCCTCTCCCCTCAGGGGAGAGGGCCGGGGTGAGGGGTGGGTTACCGTGCGGGTCCGCGCCCCGCTCGTCCACGCGTACCGCCCCGCCCCCGCGTTCATCGCCCTGCGCCAGTCGGCCGCGCTCACGCCCGTCTCCCGAGAATGCCCTGCGGCCGGAAGGCGAGGACGAGCGCCATGATGACGAACGTGAACACCACGCTGTAGGTGGGCGCGTAGGCCAGCCCGAACTGCTCCGCGACCCCGATGAGGATCGCCCCGATCGCCGCGCCGACCACGCTCCCCATCCCGCCCACGATCACCACCACGAGCGAGGCGAGCTGGTAGCGGGTGTCCTCCCCCGGCGCGATCGAGAGCGCGGTGCCGCCGACGACCCCCGCGAAGCCGGCCAGGCCCGCCCCGATCGCGAAGGTGACCGCGAACACGAACTGCACGTTGACCCCGGCCGCGGCCAGCATCCCTCGATCGTCGACCCCGGCGCGGATCATCATGCCCACGCGGGTGCGGTTGAGGAACCACCAGAGGAGGACGCCGATGGCCGCCGACATCGCCAGCAGCACGAGCCGGTACGTCGGGTAGACCTCCACGATCGGCAGGGCGGTGCGGCCGAAGATGGCGCGGGGCGGGTCGAATTGATAGATCTCGCCGCCGAAGTACCAGAGCAGGACGTCCGCCATCATGATGGAGAGCCCGATGGTCACCAGGGTCTGGCGCAGATCCTCACCGTGCATGAAGCGGAACACCGCGACCTGCAGCACCAGGCCGAACAGGGCCGCGCTCGCGAAGCCGGCGGCCACCGCCAGCAGCCACGAGCCGGTCCATTCGCCGACCACGTAGCCCACGTAGGCGCCCAGGAGGTAGAGCGAGCCGTGGGCCAGGTTGACGTTGCGCATGAGGCCGAAGACCAGGGTGAAGCCGCTCGCGACCAGGAAGTAGAGCGCGGCGAGCGTCAGCCCGTTCATGCCGGTGGTGAGGAAGAGCTTCGGGTTGTCGACGACCGCCCACACCGCGAACGCGGCGGCCGGCAGGCCGAGCACCACCACCCAGAACCCGCGCCAGAATCTGGGCAGGGGCTAGGCCACCGAGCGGCCCCAGCGGGTCTGCTGGGAGCGGATCTCGGGCTCCTTGTAGAAGACGCCGTCCTTCATGACCACGAGCAGCTTGGCGGGATCGCGCAGGATCGCCAGGTTCGAGAGCGGGTCGCCGTCCACGAGCAGGAGATCGGCGAGGAAGCCGTCCTTCAGCTGCCCGAGCTCACCGCCCATCATCATGATGTCGCCGCCGTGACGGGTGGCCGAGA
>DATFUK010000301.1:0-2100 GCA_035260865.1 Candidatus Methylomirabilota bacterium
GGGGCCGTGCCCCCGCCGGGCTTGATGTCGGCCAGCACGCGTACCGCGCCGTACGCCCGCGCGATGGCCTCGCTCGCCCAGCGGAGGGTCCGGTCGCCGAGGAGCGCTCCGCGGGGCGCCTCGCCCCGGTCGAGCTTCGCGATCATCTCCTCGAGCCCGGGCCCGGTCGCGCCGTCGGCCAGCTCGCCGGGCCTCGCGAAGGCCTTGAACCCCGTATCCCACATGCTGACGACCTGGACCCGGTACTCGACGGCCTGCGCCCGGGGTGCGGTCGGGTGCAATCCGAGGGCGACGATCGCGCCCATGACGGCGAGCCGCTGGGTGTGTCTCCTGCGAGTGCTCATGCTGACCTCCCGGTTGGCCGCATTCTCGTCACCGGAGGGGTGCCAGGGCAACGCCGGATCACACGCTGCGGCATCCGGCGGGTTCGGACCACGGTGGTGGGGAGAACGGCCGCCCCGGCAAGGGCTGATACAATGAGGTCCCTATGTCCGAGGCAGTGCGGGTTCGCTTTCCTCCCAGTCCCACGGGGCATCTCCACGTGGGCGGCGCCCGCACCGCGCTCTTCAACTGGCTCTACGCGCGCCACCACCAGGGCGTGTACGTGCTCCGGATCGAGGACACCGATCGCTCGCGCTCCACCGAGGAGTACACCCAATCGCTCCTCGAGGCACTGCGCTGGCTCGGGCTCGACTGGGACGAGGGCCCGCCCACGCCGGGCTACCGCCAGACCGAGCGCTTCGACATCTATCGCGCGCACGCCGAGCGGCTGCTCGCGGAAGGCAAGGCCTATCGCTGCCGGTGCACGCCGGAGACGCTGGACGCGCTGCGGAGGACCGCGGAGACCCGCAAGGAGACCTTCCGCTACCCGGGCACCTGCCGCGAGGCCAACGTGCCCGCGTCCGAGCCCCACGCGCTTCGCCTGGCGATCCCGCGCGAGGGCGAGACGGTCGTGGACGACGTGGTCCGCGGCCGGGTGACGGTCAGCCACGCCGAGCTCGACGACTGGATCCTCGTGCGGACCGACGGCACGCCGACCTACAACTTCTGCGTGGTCGTGGACGACGTGACCATGAAGATCACCCACGTCATCCGCGGCAACGACCATCTCTCGAACACGCCGAAGCAGGTGCTCTGCTACCAGGCCCTCGGCTACCCGCTGCCGGTCTTCGCCCACATCCCGATGATCCTGGCCGCGGACAAGACGCGGCTCTCCAAGCGGCACGGCGCCACCTCGGTGCTGGCCTTCCGCGACATGGGCCTCCTGCCCGAGGCCATGCTGAACTACCTGGCGCGCCTCGGCTGGTCGCACGGAGATCAGGAGATCTTTTCCCGGGACGACCTGGTGCGGCACTTCGACCTGGCCCACGTGGGCGCGGGCGACGCGGTCTTCGACCTCGAGAAGTTCACGTGGGTGAACCACCAGTGGATCAAGCGGCTGCCCGCCGCGCGCATCGCGGCCGACCTGCTGCCCTTCCTCGAGCGGGCCGGCCTGCCCGCTCCTCGCGACCTCGAGTGGCTCGCGCGGGTGGTGGACACGCTGAAGGAGCGCGCCCGCACCCTCGTGGAGATGGCCGAGCAGGCCGCGTTCTACCTGCGCCCGCCGGAGGCCTACGATCCGCAGTCCACCGCCAAGTTCTGGAAGGAGCAGGCCGCCGAGCGCTACGCCATCCTGATCAAGCGCCTCGAGGCCCAGACCTCGATGGACCCGCAGGCGCTGGAGGAGCTCTACCGCTTCCTCGCCGCCGACCTCGGGCTCAAGCTCGTGGACCTGGCGCAGCTCACGCGCATCGCGCTGACCGGCAAGACCGCGAGCCCGTCGATCTTCGAGGTGGTGAGCATTCTCGGCAGGGCGGAGACGCTCGCCCGGCTCAAGGCCGCCGCGGCCGCGGTGGAGGCGCGCCGATGAGGCGGCTCCTGCTCGCGCGCCACGGCCAGTCGGTCTCCAACGCGGTCAAGCGATTCCAGGGCGCGCAGGACGTGGCGCTGTCGCCGCTGGGTATCCGTCAGGCGGAGGCGCTCGGCGTGGCGGTGGCCCGGCGGCCGATCGCCCACGTGTACGTGAGCCCGCTCGAGCGGGCCCGCCATACCGCGCGGGTC
>DATFUK010000302.1:0-4899 GCA_035260865.1 Candidatus Methylomirabilota bacterium
GAGCCGGTCCACGTGCGGCGTCCGCATGTACGGGTGCCCGCCCGCCCCGAACTCGTCGAAGCGGAGGTCGTCGATCAGGATGACGAGCAGGTTGGGACGGTCGGCCGCGGGCACCCGAGCCTTGCCGTCTCTTAGCTTCGCTCGGAGCCGACCACCGCCACGAACGACACGCACTCGCCGGGCGCGCCGCCGAGGTTGTGCGTGAGCGCGAGCTTGCGGCCGCGCGCGACGCTGGCGATCTGCCGCTTGCCCGCCTCGCCGCGCAGCTGCAGCCAGGCCTCGAACAGCATGCGCAGCCCGGAGGCGCCGATCGGGTGCCCGAAGGACTTGAGCCCGCCGTCCGGGTTCACCGCCAGCTCGCCGTCCAGGTCGAAGGTGCCGTTGAGCACCTCCTTCCACGCGGTGCCGCGGGCCGCGAAGCCGAGGTCCTCCATCAGGACCAGCTCGGTGGGCGTGAAGCAGTCGTGCACCTCGGCCATCGCGAGCTCGGCGCGCGGGTCCTTGATCCCGGCCTGCGCGTACGCGTCGGCGGCGGAGTGCACCACCTCGGGGAAGGTCGTGTAGTCGTAGTCGGGATCGATCGGCCCGGTGGCGGGGCCCGCGATGAACGAGAGCGCCTTCACGAAGAGCGGCTTGTCGGTGTACTTGTAGGCGTCCTCGGCCCGCACGATGATCGCGGCCGCGGAACCGTCCGATACACCCGAGCAGTCGAAGATGCCGAGCGCGCCCGCCACCTGGGGCGAGCAGGCGATGACCTCCTTGGCCACCTCCTTGCGGAACTGCGCGCGGGGGTTGAGCGCGCCGTTCTTGTGGTTCTTCCAGGCGATGCGGGTCATCGCCTCCTTGAAGGTGGCGTCGTCCACCCCGTACTTCTTGGCGTAGGCGGGCGCGAGCAGGCTGAAGGTGGCCGGCGCGGTGAGGCCGGCGCGCGTGCCGTCCTCGGGGGCGCCGATGGACGGCAGGCCCGAGATGCCCGAGTCCTTCAGCTTCTCCACCCCGATGGCCATCGCCATGTCGTAGGCGCCGGAGGCGACCGCGTAGCACGCGTTGCGAAAGGCCTCGGAGCCGGTGGCGCAGTAGTTCTCGAGCCGGCTCACCGGCTTGTAGTCGAGCTTGAGCGGGCGCGAGAGCGTGAGCCCGCTCTGGCCGGAGAAGAGGGTGCCGAGCCAGAAGGCGTCCACCATGTCGATCGGCACGTTGGCGGAGTTGAGCGCCTCCTGGGACGAGTCGACGAGCAGGTCGCTCACGCTCTTGTCCCAGCGCTCGCCGAACGACGTGCAGCCCATGCCGACGATCGCCACGCGGTCCCGGATCCCGTTGCTGGCCATGGTGACGCCTCCTCTTGGCTCGATCTCACGCGCCCCAGCGGGGCGCGCTCAGCATCTTATCAGCAAACGGGCTAGGCGTCGGGCAGGCCGTTGACCTTGCGGATCTTGGCGATCTGCCCGACGTGGTCACTCCAGTGGAAGTCGAACATCGAGCCCACGTACACCGGCAGCGCGATCTCGTCGGTCCCCATGAACTGCTTGAAGAGCGGAATCTTCGCCTTGCGTCCCAGATCCGCGGGACCGAGGGAATCGAGGTAGCTCAGGAGGCCGCGGCGCTGGGACTCGAGCGCCTCCCGCAGCTGGCCGAGCGTCATCTTCTGCCGCTCCGGCGTGACCGCGGTATGGCCCGGCTCGATCTCGATGACCGGCAGCGCGGAGGCCGAGAAGGTCTGGAGCACGTCCACCGGCGGCTTCTTCTCCGGATCCCCCAGGAGATGGCAGAGGACCTGCCGGGTGGTCCACTCGCCCGGCGCGTCCGACTTGTCCAGGTGCGGCTCCATCCCCTGGAGCTGCTTCGAGAGATTCGCCGCCGCGGCGTCGATCTTCCGCTTCAGCTCTTCGATTGCCGCGATGGTCATTGGTCGGCTCCTTCTGGTGCTATTCAGCCCCGAAGCGCCGGGGCGGCGTGCAGGTCCGCCAGGTTGATTCGCTCCTGGAGCTTCGGGTTGTCCAGGGCGACCTGGACCCGGAGCGCGCGGAGGCCCTGGACCCCCTGGAGCTCTTCCAGGTCGAGCTGTTCCAGGTCCCCGCTCAGGTAACCGAGGCTCTGCAGATACTCGATGTACGCCCGGTACTCCTGCGCCTCGCCGGGCTGACTGTAGACGAGGGCCACCTTCCCGGGCTGAGTGACGCGCTCGGTCGTCCCCTCGACGAGCGCCTTGTCGATGCGCTTCTTCACGATCTCGTACCGGATGTTGTAGGCTCCGTCGACGTCGAACCGCTTCTCGTCGAAGCGGAACCGGATCGAGAGCGGCGCGTGCTGGACCAGGATCAGGTGCGTCGTCTCGAGCGGGATCGAGAGACGATCGCGCAGCTGATGCGCGCGAACCGCCATCCCGCACGTGATCATGAGCTGCCACAGCCGCAGATTCTTCAGGCACAGGGGGTCGACGCGGCCGTTCTCCAGGAGGCCCGCCCCGACATAGATCTGATAGTCGACTCCGTCGGTCTTCTGCTTCTCGAAGTAGTGCGGGAACATCGCCTGCGCGGCCTGCTGCTCGAGCTCCAGGTACGACGACATGCCCTCCGCGATGGCGGTGACGCTCTCCTCGAACATCCGGCGCCGACGGTACACGGCGCCGAGCCGGGGATCGAGGCCGGCCCGGTAGGCGGCGATCCGGTCGCGGACGCCGGCGCCGAACGTGCCGAGATGATCGAGGAGACCCTCGACCTCCGTCCGCAAGAACGCGACGACTCCGATGTCGTCGCTCGAATTCAGACCGCGCTCGATCTGGGCGGCGCGGCTGTCGATCCGGTACGCAAGCTCGTCGAGCGCCGGTCCGGACCGCGTCTCGCTCGCGCTCTGGATCACCGCCCTCGCGAGGCGGAGCTGGTCGAGCAGATCGGCCTGGATGGCCCGCGCGCGCTGCGTCGAGGAGCCGCGAATGTCCGCGAGGCCGAAGAGCGGATACACGCCCTCGAAGACGATCGGCTCCAGCTCGGTCACCACGGCCGCGCCGCCGCGATCCCGCTCGAAGGCGTTGAGCACCGCCTTCCGGAATCGCCACTGGACGGTCGGGTGAATCGCGGTGCATTGCTCGTTGATGACGGTCTGGATGCGGCTGTTCAGCTCCTCCACGCTGCGCTGGACCGCCATGGAGAACAGCGGCAGCACTTCCTGGAGCTTGGGCAGGTGGGCCGCGCTCAGATCGCCGGCGTGAGCGGAGACCAGCTCCAGGGTGCCGATCACCCGGTCCTGGTAGTGGAGCGGCGCACAGATGAAGGTCCGCACCCCGCTCTGGATCAGCTCCTCCTCGACCGGCGTCCGGTCGGGGTACGCCGCCAGGTCCTCGATCACGACGGGGCGATCCTGGATGACCGCCCGCTCGTAGAGCGAGCCCCGGAACTCGGCGGTCGTGTGGTGGGCGGAGTCCGCGAAGATGCAGGCCTGCTCGTGACGCGAGGCATCGTTCAGAACGAGCACGCGATCTCCCTCGACGGCGGCCAGGCCCAGGTGCAGGTCGGGCCGCCGGAAGAAGGTCCGGAGCTTCGCCTGCAATCCCTGGAAGTGCGAGCTCGACACGATCGAGTCCTTGTCGATCAGATCGCGCTTCAGCGAGGACAGCACCTCCTGGTCGGTGACGTCGACCGCCTTCACGATCATCAAGCCGCGCAGGACGAACCGCTCGGGCGGCAGCAGCTCGCGGAGGCCCTCGCTCTCGACGCGACCCGCCCGGAGCCTCTGCCGCACCGCATCGGGCAGCGGCGGCTTGGGCCCGACGACCTCTACCTCCACGAACCGCCAGTCGAACTGCAGCCGGAAGTGCTGATCCAGTCCCGTGACGGGATCGCTTGTGGTGAAGATCATCACCGGCACGTCGCCGCCGAGCTCGACGCCGTACACGCGCTCGAGGATCAGCTCGTAGGCAAGCGAGAGCCGTTCGGCCGCCATCGTGGGATCCACGCTGCGCTTCTGGAGGAACTTGGCCAGGCCTTGAAGCGTTCCGTCCTCGTTCATGAGCGCGCGCCGGAAGGGAGGCGTCGCGTAGAACGACCGCAGCTGGAAGGGAAAGAGGGCCGCCCCGTACTCCTGCTCCCAGAAGGCGGGCGGGAAGAGCGCGGTCATCATCAGGTCGACGAACGTCTGATGCTTGCCGATGACCGACAGGTCGTCGATCACCCCGGCCAGCTCGGGCGCCTCGCGGGCCTTCTCGCGAACGAGCCCCGGGATCGGCCCCCGGCCGAACTCGGAATAGGCGGAGAGCTGGGTCCAGAACGTGATCAGCGGGGCGAGGCTCAGCTCGCACTTGAACGGGAATCCGTCCGGCTCCGCGCCGGCCGTACCACGACCGGCGGTCGATCCGGACACCGCGCCATTCACGGTCGCCATGGAGAGATTCTACTACCAGCCGGGGCGACCCGCCGTCGCGCCCTAGCGGGCGGGGATCACCGGAGCGGCTTGCACTTCCAGAAGTAGTTGTGCACCTGGTGGGCGGTCATGAGCCGCCGGAACGTCATCTCGACCCGGTTGCCGATAGCCACCGCGGTGGGGTCCACGTCGGTGAGCTCGCAGGTGAAGCGGCCGCCGCCCTCGAAGTCGAGCACGCCCACCA
This sequence comes from Candidatus Methylomirabilota bacterium, assembly GCA_035260865.1. Classification (GTDB taxonomy): domain Bacteria; phylum Methylomirabilota; class Methylomirabilia; order Rokubacteriales; family CSP1-6; genus CAMLFJ01. The sequence continues at coordinate 4,601 of DATFUK010000302.1, forward strand.
CCACCGGAGGCGAGAGCGAGTAGGCCAGGCGGTCCACCGTGTAGGTCGCGATGGTCGCGGGCACGTCCGCCATGCGCTCGGGCGCCATGCGGTCCACCGCGCGGCACTTGAGGCACACGCGCGTGGGCGGCAGGTGCCGGGTGCCGCAGGCCTGACACCGGCTCCCCGTGAAACCGAACTTCCACGCCTCGGCCCGGAGGGCCGGCGGCGCGGCGGGCGCCTGCGGATCGGGCCGGCGCGGCGGCTCGCGCTTGAGGAAGCCGCGCCAGGTCAGGAACGTGGCGTAGGGGACCTTGCCG
>DATFUK010000303.1:0-4282 GCA_035260865.1 Candidatus Methylomirabilota bacterium
GACGGCCAGCTCGATCATACCCGGCTGATCCTCGGCCGGACACGCCGAGACGCAGACCTGCCCGCCTCGCGGCGAGTACTTGACCGCGTTCGAGAGCAGGTTCTTGAGCATGCGGTCCAGCGCGTCGGGATCGGCGCGCAGCGCCACGTCGGGTCCGCTCGCGGTCCAGCGGAAGTGGTGCCCATGATGCTCGGCCGCGAAGATCTCGATGTTGCGCTCGATGAGTGCGGCGAGATCCACGAGCTCCGGCTTCAGCTCGAGCGGGCGCCCGCTCTCGATCCGGGAGAGGTCCAGCAGCTCCCCGACGATGCGGCCGAGCGTGCACGCTTCTGTGTGGAGATAGACGAGGCAGCGCTGGGCCCGCTCGGGCGTCAGCGCCGAGCGGAGCAGCAGCTCGCTGAATCCCTGGAGCGCGGTCAGCGGCGTGCGCAACTCGTGCGAGACCACCGAGAGGAACTCGGTCTTCGCCTGGTCCAGCTCGCGCAGGCGCGCGGTGGCCGCGGACACCTTCTCCGCGAGCTCCTCGGCGAAGTGGTGCTGGCGCAGGATGAGGCGCGCGTTCTCCACTGCGAGCCCGATGTGCACCGCCAGCTCCTCGGCCGCGGCGCGGGCCGCGCGCGACCGCTCCCCGCGCCACTCGACCGCCATCACCCCGACGACTCCTGCGCCGGAGACGAGCGGCAGCGCGAGGGCGCGCACCGGCGTCGAGCCGATCGGCTCGTCCGCGCGCATGCGGGGATCCGCCGCCAGGTCCGCGGTGCTCACGCGCTGGCCGGTAGCGAGGGCGAAGGCGGCCGCGGAGTCCGGATCGACGAGCGTTCCCACCGGCACGCTGGCGAGGATCGCGGTGCGCACGTTCGCGCCGACCAGCAACGCGAGCCGCCGGGCGCGTAGCGCGGCGCACAGCTCGCGGGCGACGGCCCCCAGCTTGTCGTCCAGGGCCTCGGGCCCGTCGAGGCGGCGCTGGATCGCGAGCACGGCCGCCAGCCGCGCTGCGCGCGCGCGGGATCCGTCCACGAGCCGGCCGACGAGCAGGCCGGCCACGATCGGCAGGCCGAGGGACAGCAGCCCGTCGAGCGTCTGGGAGGTGAGCCCGTCCCGCTCCACCGCGGGCAGGGCCACCGGGGCGTGCAGCAGACCGGCCAGCGCGCCGACCAGCCCGCCGCCGATGGCGCCCCGGGTCAGCGCGGCCCAGAGCGTCGGCACCAGGTAGAGGTGCCGGAGCACCGACGCCGGACCCTGGTCCGCCAGCCCCATGGCCAGCGCCACCGCGCCCAGCAGCGCGACGGAGAGCCCGATCACGGCGCGAGCATCCGGTAGGCGGCGAAGAACGCGAGCGCCGCCAGGTACCCCGGAAGGAGGCTCCCGCTCCACGCGCGCAGCGCGCAGGCGATGAGCCCGACCAGGCCCAGGTAGAACACGGCCCCCGCCCGCGCCTCTGCCGCGTGCGGCAGGGCGGGATCGAGCAGGTAACGCAGCAGCGACAAGGCCGTCGTCACCAGCGCGGCCGGCCAAAACGACCAGCGCCGCCAGAGCCATGAGAACACCGCGCCCCGGAACGCCCACTCCGCGCTGAGAGCGTTGACGCCCAGATCGTAGGCGAGCGCCGAGAGATAGGTGGCCAGACCGCCCGCCTGCAGCCGATAGCCGAACGTCCGTGAAGCGGTGACGAGCAAGTGCGCGCCGAGGAACGCCCCGACCGCCAGGCCCGCCGCCGCGTGGATCGGCCGGGCGCCCTGGAGACCGATCGCCCGCAGGCGCGGCTGCCGCCACGCTTCGAGCAGCAGCACGCCGGGCACGAGCAGGAACACGAGCGCGCCCAGCGGGTGGAGGCGCGCGACCATTGAGACCACGAGCAGCGTGACACCGAGCCGGACGACCGGCCCGGTCCAGCCGGTGGCCGCGTCGGTCGCGAGCAGCCAGCCCAGCGCGAGCAATCCGCCGTGGACGGCGCCGCTGGCCATCGCGTGGCCAAGCCACCGCGGACCCACCCCGGCCCACTCCAGGACGACGCCCACCGTCGCGAGCAGCGCGACCACACCCACCACCTGCCCGTAGGCTCGGACCGGCCCGCGCGGCGGCGCCAGCGCGCCGGGCTCAAACGGCGCGCTCAGGAGTCGCATCGTCGGTCAGGCGGATGCAGAGGGTGGCCAGGCGGGTATCGAGCGTCTCGCCCGCCTCCGATTCGAGGTGGCGCACCACATCGGCCCGGGCCAGGCGTGGCCGATAGGGGCGATCCGAGGTGAGCGCGTCGTAGACGTCGGCCACCGCCACGATGCGCGCGCCAAGGGGGATCTGCTCGCCGCGCAGCCCGTCGGGGTAGCCGCTGCCGTCGTGGCGCTCGTGGTGGTGCCGCACGATGACGGCGCCGGCGGCGAAGAACTCGAGCGGCGAAACGATCTGGGCGCCGACGACGGGATGCCGGCGCATCACGGCCCACTCCTCGTCGCTGAGCGGGCCGGGCTTGCGCAGGACGTTCTCCGGGATCCCGATCTTCCCCAGATCGTGCAGCAGCCCCGCCTGCGCGATGACGTCGGCGGCCGCGGGCGGGACCCCGGCCGCGAGCGCGATCCGCCGCGCGAGCGCCGCGACGCGCTCGGAGTGCCCGCGTGTGTAGACGTCCTTGGCCTCGAGCGCATTGGCCAGGCCCAGCAGGCTCTGGAAGCTGGCCTGCTCCACCCGGCGGTAGGTCTTGCGCAGGTCGATCGCGTACTGCAGCGCCTGCTGGTACGCCGCGCGCAACCGCGCCTGGATCTGCTCGAGCTCCCGCTCGCGCGCCCGCGAGGTCTCGTAGAGCGATTTGAGGTCGCGCGCGTAGGAGAGCGCCTGGGAGAGACCTACCTGACCGGCCATACCGAGGCCTCCGGCACGAGCCCGCGCACGAGCGTCAGCAGCGCGAGCGGGGAAAAGGGCTTGGTCAGATAGTGGTCGGCCCCCGCCTCGATCCCGCGCCGTCGGTCGGCGGCCTGCGCCGCGGCGGTGAGCATGACGATGCGGGTGTGCGCGCATTCAGGCAGCCGGCGCAGCTGCCGGCAGGCCTCCAGCCCGTCGAGGCGCGGCATCTGCACGTCGAGCAGGGCCACATCGGGGCGCTCGCGGCGCGCCAGCTCCACCGCGGCGGCTCCGTCGGCGGCGTCCACAATCTGCACGTGCGGGTCTTCGAGCGTGAAGCGAACCAGGTCCACAATTGCGGGCTCATCGTCGGCGATCAGGATGGTCATCATGCCCATCGGTCGACTGCGAGGGGCGTGCCACGAAGGAAGCCGCGCGGAATCAGCGGCTTGGAATCAGGACGGGGCGGAGAATGCCCGGGGGTGTGGGCACCGCGCGGGCGACGCTGCCCCGCGCGAAGGGCAGCCGGCTAGCCGCCCCCGATCGACGCGACCAGCAGTCGCGTGAGCGCGCGCTGGTACGCAGCCAGCGCCTCGTCGAAGTCGATCTCGTCAGATTCGCCCTCCACGGGCCGGCCGGCCATCCGCTGCTCGGCGCGCTGGCGCGCGCGCTCGGCCCGCTCGCGGTCGATCTCGTCGGGACGCTCGGCGAGCTCGGCCAGAATGATCACCCGCTCGGGTGTCACCTCGGCGAAGCCGCCGTGCACCGCGATGTGCTGTTCCTCGCGGCCGTTCCGGTAGACGACCTCGCCGCTGCCCAGCGTGGCCAGGAAGGCCGCGTGGCCGGGCAGCACCCCGAAGTAGCCCTCGGTGCCGGGCGCGACCACCTCGTCCACCTGCTCGGAGACGAGCTGGCGGGTCGGCGTGGCGAGCTCCAGCAGCACTACTTGGCCTCGCGCATCTTGGCCGCCTTCTCCTGTACCTCCTCGATGCCGCCGACCATGTAGAAGGCCTGCTCCGGCAGCTCGTCGTGCTTGCCCTCGACGATCTCCTTGAAGCCCTTGATCGTGTCGGCGAGCTTGACGTAGCGGCCGGGCTGGCCGGTGAACACCTCGGCCACGTTCAAGGGCTGCGAGAGGAAGCGCTGCAGCTTGCGGGCGCGCGCCACGATCTGCTTGTCCTCGTCGGAGAGCTCCTCCATGCCGAGGATCGCGATGATGTCCTGGAGGTCCTTGTAGCGCTGCAGGACCGACTGGACGGCCCGCGCCGTCCCGTAGTGCTCCGCGCCCAGGATGATCGGGTCGAGGATGCGCGAGGTGGAGGCGAGCGGGTCCACCGCGGGATAGATGCCGAGCTCGGTGAGCTGGCGCGAGAGCACGGTGGTGGCGTCCAGATGCGCGAACGCGGTCGCGGGCGCGGGGTCGGTGATGTCGTCGGCGGGCACGTAGATC
>DATFUK010000304.1:0-7286 GCA_035260865.1 Candidatus Methylomirabilota bacterium
CGGAGGATGAGACGACCGCCGTTGTGTTATGTATCGTCTGGCGGGACGTCAGACATTCATCGAGAGGGAGCGCGCCATGATCACCGACATCGCGTCGTACCTGAGCTTCTTCGAGAGCGTGCGGGGGAGGACCGAGCGCGACGTGGCCGCGCTGCCCCCGGCGGCGGTCGACTGGACCCCGCCCGCGCTCGAGGGCGAGGCCGGCTGGACGATCGGCCAGATCGTGGGCCACATCGGCAGCTCGCGGCTCTACTTCGCCAGCGCCTTTCGCGACGAGGGGTGGCTCTGGGACGAGGCGGCGATGGACCCGCGCGACCAGTCGACGTGGCTGCCGTGGCTCGAGGCGTCCGCGGCGCGCTTCGTCGCGCTCCTCCGGGACGCGCCCGACACGTGGCTCACGCGCCGGATCGAGATGATCGATTCGCCCGGGCGGGCCCTGTCCGGGTGGCGGCTCCTGATGATGATGCTCGAGCACGAGGTGCACCACCGCTCGCAGATCGACACCTACGCCGGCCTCCAGGGCTGGCCGGTGCCCCAGATCTTCGGGCGCTCGAAGGAATCGATCGACGCGCTCCAGCCCGCGGAGCGCGCGAAGCGCGGGCGATGATGGCATCGAGCCACTGCACTTCAGCGAGGAGACCGACTCCGGCCGGATCCCTCGAAGCCACGCTGGGCAAGCTCCGCGATGGCCGGTAGGTCAAGCAGTTCCTGACCGCGTCGACGCTCACGGTCGCACGTTCCGCGGACCTGTCGCCGGGCTACCATGGCGGGCCGCGGCACCTGCTCGTGGGGCTTCGCCGAAGCACGAAGAAGGCGTTTCTCGCCGCGGTGGTCGCGGCCCGGGCTCGCCCGGGCGCACGCTTGGCGGTAGGACGGCATTCGCCCGCTGAGCGCCCCTGTACGGGCCGGCTCGCGGCCCCCGGTTGCGTGCCTCTTGGATGTGCCGATTCCCGTCAGACCGCCCGACAGGATGTGGCAATCCGGGATCTCGCGGTCACGTCCGTGCTCCGCCGGCGAAGGGATCTGCCGCGGCGAAGCCCATCATGGCGAATTCGTGGGCCCGGTGCGGCATCGCATCCGACCGATCCGGCCGTCAGATCGCGGGCTCGGTGGCACTCGAGTTGCACGGCACTTGACGTTGGCCCCCGGGCAGCCGGGCCCCTCGAGCATGGAGGCTTAGCCGCGGACCCGCGAGCAACCGGGCACACCCATGAGAATCCTGATCGCAGAGGATGACAGGACGTCGAGGATCATTCTCGACGAGATCCTGACCCGGCTCGGCCATGAAGTGGTGGCGGTGGCGAACGGTCAGGAGGCCTGGGCGACGTTCAAGCAGGATCACGTGTCGCTCGTCATCTCCGACTGGATGATGCCGGACGTCGATGGCCTCGAGCTGTGCCGTCGAATCCGTGCCGAGAACCGCGCGAAGTACACGTACGTCATTCTGCTGACCGCGCTGGAAGGGAAGGAGAGCTACCTCGAGGCGATGGAGGCGGGCGCGGACGACTTCGCGACCAAGCCCCTCGACGCGGACCAGCTCCACGCTCGGCTCCGTGCCGCGGAGCGGATCCTCGGCCTGCAGCGAGAGCTCGTGCAGCTCGAGCTGAGCCAGCAGCAGATCGTGCAGCAGGAGCGGCTCCGGGCGCTCGGGGAGATGGCCAGCGGCATCGCGCACGACTTCAGCAACGCGCTGTCATCGGTCGTCGGCTTCAGTAGCCTGCTGCTCGATCATCCCGCCGAGCTCGACGACCGCGGGAAGGTGCGGCAGCGGCTGGAGCTGATCCACACCGCGGGTCTCGGCGCGGCTCAGCTCGTCCGCCGGCTCCGTGAGTTCGGACGGCACCGGGACGAGAACGAAGCCTTCCTCGCCGTCGACATGAACGAGGTCGTCCGCACCGCGGTGGCACTCACCGAGCCGCGCTGGAAGTCGCAGGCCCAGGCGGCGGGCGCGCCCATCCACATCGAGACCGACCTGTCCACCGTGCCCTCCGTGGATGGAAACGTCTCGGAGCTCCGGGACGTGCTGATGAACCTGATCTTCAATGCGGTAGATGCCATGCCGCACGGCGGCACCCTGCGCATCGCCACCCGGGCGGACGCGAGCCGCTCGCCCGTGCTCGTGACGGTGGCGGACACGGGCGCCGGAATGACCGAGGAGGTGCGCCGGCGATGCCTCGAGCCCTTCTTCACGACCAAGGGCGAGCGGGGAACGGGCCTGGGGCTGGCGATGGCGTACGGCATCATCCAGCGGCACCGCGGCACGTTCGACATCGCGAGCCAGCCCGGTGAGGGCACGACGTTCCAGATCCGGCTGCCCGCGCGCATCCAGCGAGCGGGCGCGGCCCACTCGACTTCGGCCACCATGCCGTCCCGCCCCCTCCGGGTCCTCGTCGTCGACGACGAGCCGCCGATGCGCCTGGTGATGGGCGAGTGCCTGGCGGCTGACGGGCACGCGGTCGAGACGGCGTCGAACGGACGACAGGGCCTGGAGCGCTTCCAGAACGGCCAATTCGACGTGGTGGTCACCGACCGCGCGATGCCCGAGATGAACGGTCTCGAGCTGGCCGCCGCCATCAAGAAGACGGCAGGGGGCAAGCCGGTGGTCATCATGCTGAGCGGATTCGGCGATGAGCTGGACACGGCCGGGGGCCTGCCCCCCGGGGTGGATCTCGTGGTGTCCAAGCCGGTGACCCTGGAGAAGCTTCGGGACATGCTCGCCACGGCTGCGGGGAGGAGTGCGTGACGCTCATGCCGGGTTTCGTGTGGAGCATCGGCCTCGTGGTCCTGCTGGCGCTGGCCTCCGTACCCGGAGTCGCGGGCCGGGCGCAGGCTCACGGGGGGCCGGAGAAGGTGGTCGAAGGGCGATTCGTGGTGACGGTCGCCCTCGCGCCGGACGGAGACCTCACGCGGCTCCGGTTCTTCTTCCGGGACTTTCAGACGGGCCGGGGACTGACGGTCCCGATGTCCGTCCGGGTCCGGATCGCCGAGGACGAGACGCTGACGCCCCTCCACGAGACCAAGGCGGCCGCGGTGGGCGGCCGGGCCGACGTCCTCTACCAGTTCCCGCAGGACGGGTTCTACGAGGTGGTCCTCGAGTTCTCGCTCGACGGAGAGCCGGAGCGCGTCTATCGGCCGGAGGACTGGCGGATCTGGGTCGGGCCGCCGCAGGAGCTGGACGGCCGGACCTGGGCCTGGGTGACGGTCACATCGGCGCTGCTGACCGTGGTGGTCGTGGCATCCCTCAAGAGCCAACGGAGTGAGCGGGGAGGAGAGAGATGAAGGAGTTGCTGACGGCCGACATCAACGAGCGGTATGCGGTGGCACTCAACTACCGGCAGATCGATCGGTTCATGATTCAGGTGCTCTGGTGGCACGTCGCCTTCCTCGTGTTCCTCACGCTGGGTAACACCCTGTTCCGGCTGGGGCTCTACTTCCCGTCCCCCTTCTCCTGGCGGGTGCCCACCCTCGAGGAGGGCGCGGTGACCATCGCGCTCGGCCTGCTGGCCAGCTCGATTCCCGGTGGCTTGCACGGCCGGATCCACAACCACTATGTGTGGCGGGTCCTGCTCAGCCTCTCCTTCACCGTCCACTCGTATCTGCTCGTGTTCATCAGCGGCGGCTCGATCGAGATGCACTTCCACTTCTTCATGATCATGGCCCTCCTCGTGATGTACTCGGATTGGCGCCTCGGCTGGTTCGTTCTCGTGCTGACCGCGTTGCACCACGCCGTGCTCAACTACCTCCAGCCGAACTGGGTCTACTTCTACGGCCGGAACGACTTCGCCATCGTGGCGCACGGCCTGCCCGTCGGGGTGATGGCGTTCTTCACGACGCGCCTCTGCCAGACCCAGCGCCAGTCCGTCGCGACTCTCGAGGAGACGAGGCGCGTTCAGGAGGAGGACCTGCTCAAGCGCCGCGAGGCCGAGGAGACGCTGCGCGAGAGCGAGGAGAAGTCGCGGTACGTGATCGAATCGGCCGCCGACGCGATCGTGTCGATCGACGCGAGCGGGGCGGTCCGCGAGTTCAACCGGGCGGCCGAGCGGCTGTTTGGCTACACCGCGGCCGAGGTGGCGGGGGAGCCCCTGACCCGGCTGATCCCGGAACGCTTCCACGAGGCGCACCGGGCCGACCTCCAGCGATCTCTCGAGAGCGGCGAGCGCCGCCTCCGGAGCTGGCGGAGTCTCGACCTGGCCGGGTTGACCCGGGACGGGCGGGAGATCCCGCTGGAAACGTCGTTCTCCCGCTTCGAGGCCCGGGGGCAGAGCTTCTTCACCGGCGTATTCCGGGACATCACCCAGCGAAAGCAAGTGGAGGCCGAGCTCGGCGCCGCTCGCGATCGGGCGCTGGAGGCCTCGCGGCTCAAGTCCGAGTTCCTCGCCCGCATGAGCCACGAGATCCGGACGCCGATGAACGGGATCATCGGCATGACCGGTCTCCTGCTCGACACGGAGATGACCGCGGGACAGCGGCACCACGCCGAGACGGTCCGGAAGTCGGCGGACGCATTGCTGACCATCATCAACGACATCCTCGACTTCTCGAAGATCGAGGCAGGCCGGCTTCGGCTCGAGCCGGTCGCGTTCGACATCATGGTCGCGGTGGAGGAAGTGGGCGAGCTGCTGTCGAGCGCGGCGGCCGAGAAGGGACTCGACCTCATCATCCGGATCGCCCCCGACGTCCCGCGCCACGTCGTCGGGGATCCGGGGCGGATCCGGCAGATCCTGATCAACCTCGCCAGCAATGCCATCAAGTTCACGGCCCGGGGCCACGTCTTGCTCAACCTCGAGCGTGAGGAGTCGACCCCCGGCGAGGTGCTCTTGCGGTTCGGGGTCAGCGACACCGGGATCGGGATCGCGGAGGACCGGATCGAGCAGATCTTCGACAAGTTCACCCAGGTCGACGCGTCGTCCACGCGACGCTATGGTGGCACCGGGCTCGGTCTCGCCATCAGCCGCGAGCTGGTGGGCCTGATGGGCGGCACCCTGCGGGTCACGAGCCGGCTGGGTGAGGGGTCCACCTTCACAGCCCGCGTGCGGCTCCCGATCGGCGCGGCGAGTCCACGCGCCACCGCCGCGGCGGGAGAGCTCTCGGGCGTGCGGGCGCTGATCGTGGACGACAACGAGATCAACCGGCAGGTCCTGACCGAGCGGCTCGCGAGCTGGCAGATGCGGGCCGACGAGGTCCCGTCCGCCGCGGCGGCCATGGTCGCATTGCGGGCCGCGGCCGCGGCCGGTGATCCATACGGCATCGTGCTCACCGACTTCGAGATGCCGGGCGGTGACGGGGAGACCCTCGCGCGCGCCGTGCGCAGCGATTCCGCGCTGCGCGGCGTGGCGATGGTGCTCCTCACCTCGGTGGATCAGCCGGAGGGCGCGGAGCACGTTCGGGCCGCCGGCTTTGGCGCCTACCTGGTCAAGCCCGTCCGGGCGTCGATGCTGATGGATGCGATGTTGACGGTCTGGGCCGCCCGGCTGGAGGACGAGGCTGGCGAGATCGTGACCGAGGGGACGCTGAGGGGGAGCCGGCGTGAGCGGGCACCGGTTGAGTCCGGACCCGAGACCCTGCTTCACGTCCGGGTCCTGCTGGTCGAGGACAACCCGGTCAACCAGCAGGTGGCAACCGCGATGCTGGAGCAGATGGGAGCACGCGTGGACGTCGCCGCGGATGGAAAAGAGGCGCTCGAGCAGGTGGCGCTCCTGCCATATGACCTGATCTTCATGGACTGCGAGATGCCGGAGATGGACGGCTACGCGGCGACCGCCGAGATCAGGCGCCGGGAGGGCGGGGGGCGGCGGATCGCGATCGTGGCGATGACCGCGCATGCCATGGAGGGGGATCGCGAGCGCTGTCTGGCCGCCGGGATGGACGACTACATCACCAAGCCCGTGAGTCCCGCGGCAATTGCGGCGGTTGGCCGCCGGTGGGCGCGCACCTCTGGTGCCGGGAAGACCGCCGGGCCCGCCGCCCCGCAGCCCGCCGCTCTGGATGCCGCTCGGATCGCCCAGCTTCGGTCCTCCCTGGGACGGGGCAATGGGGCCAAGTTCCGCGGGCTCGTCGAGGCCTTCCTCGGCGACACGGGAGTCCGCCTCGGTGAGCTCCGGCAGTGCCTGGATCGCAAGGATGCGGCCATGGTGCGTCGCCTGGCGCACACCCTGCGAGGCAGCTGCCTGAACCTCGGTGCGGTACGCATGACCGAAGTCGCCAGCGCTCTGGAGCGCGTGTCCGCGCAAGGGGACGAGGGGGCGGGCCCACTGGTCGAACAGCTCGAAGCAGAGTTCCGCCGGGCCGAATCCGCACTCGTCACTCTCCTCGATCGAGGTCAGACGTCATGAAGATCCTCGTGGTCGATGACGATCCCTCTACCCGGCTGGCTCTGGGGGAGCTGCTGGAGCATGCCGGACACGAGGTCGTGACCGCAGCGGGAGGCCACGCGGCCTGGGCGGAGCTCGAGCGCGCCCACTTCCCGCTGGTACTCCTTGACCGTGTGATGCCCGGTCTCGACGGGATCGAGCTGTGTCGCCGGATCCGGGCCCGGCGCCGGGCCCGGTACACCTACGTGATCCTGGTGACCATGGTCGGTGGAAAGGAACCGTATCTGGAAGGGATGAGTGCGGGCGCGGATGACTACTTCAGCAAACCCTTCGATCCTGACGAGCTGAGGGCGCGACTACGGGTCGCCGAGCGGATGCTCGACTTGCAGGATGAGCTCGCGAACCTCCGCGGCCTCCTGTCCATCTGTGCCTACTGCAAGGCCATCCGCGACGAGCAGAGCGCCTGGGTACCGGTCGAGCAATACCTCCGGGAGCGCACCGCGACCACCTTCAGCCACGGCATCTGCCCGCACTGCTACCGCTCGGAGGTGACGCCGGAGATCGCGCGCTTCCGCGCCGATCGCGGGACCGTGGACCGAGGCGGTCGGCCTACCGAAGCTCACTCGAAGCCAGCCCGGCGCCCTCGGCCAGGCTCGCCAGTCTAGCCCAGCCGATGTCCGGGTCGACCGCGGCTGGCCGACCCAGTGCAAGGCACCGGTGGGGGCGCGACGTGCGCCGGCGGAGCCCACGGCTCGGGTCATCACCCTCGACCAGGCTGGTTCCACGGCTTGAGGCAGACCGCCTCCGAGCCCCGACGGGGTGGCCGCGGCCGATGCCAGCGCTTTCGAGGAGCACCCGGACTATGGCACCATCCGTACCGTGACCCACCTGGCGATGTGTCGGAGCGGGGAGGCCAAGCCCGGGCGGATCCTGACCCCGCGTTGGGTCCTCCTGGAGGTTGAGGAACGGGGGCTC